>USBG01000116.1 GCA_900552855.1 uncultured Phascolarctobacterium sp.
AAAAAAACCCGCCATTATGGCGGTTTTTATCTAAATATATCAGGGCTCATCCAAGGTGAAGCGGCCAAGACGACCAGAGCGGAAGTCTCTTAAGACCAACTGTACAACCTTATCAATGTCCAGTAAACCACCAGCTTTTAAGCAGCCTCGAGAATTGGCGATTTTTGACATTACAATTCTTACGTCATCACTTTTCTCTATTTCAATGGCATATTTGCTTGCTAAATCATCTGAATAGTTGTGCATTAAAAAATCAATTAGAAGCTCCACTGCTTGTTCCCTATCAAAAACCTCTTCTTTGATAGCACCAGTAGCAGCCAAGCTAAGTCCAACTTCCGGATCTTCAAACTTAGGCCATAAAACACCTGGTGTGTCCAAAAGCTCTAAGCCTTTAGCTATTGTTATCCATTGTTGACCTCGTGTAACACCAGGCTTATCTGCTGCAACAACCTTAGTTTTGCCAACAAGACGATTGATAAGAGTAGATTTACCTACGTTAGGAATGCCAACAATCATAACACGTACAGGACGATTACGCACACCCTTTTTCAGCCACTTATCAATAACTGGCTTCGCTGCCTGCTGTACTGCAGCAATAAGCTGCTTCACACCCTTGCCAGTAGAACAATCTATCTTACAAACAGGATGACCACTGTTTTTGAGTTTTTCTAACCAAATTTCAGTTCTGGCATTGTCAGCCATATCAATTTTATTTAAGGCTATAACCTTAGGCTTAGAACCAAGAATGGTTTGCAGCATAGGATTTGTACTGGAGCGAGGAATACGTGCATCCAACATTTCTACAACTACATCAACCAGCTTAATCTGGCTTTCCATCATTCTTTTAGCCTTTGTCATATGGCCAGGAAACCATTGAATCTTTAGGTCTGTAATCATTTGTTCATACCTGTATCAGCGCTGATAACACGGAAATCACTTAAAGGCCAAAATGCCAATACAGCGCGACCCTTTACTAAATTAAGTGGTACAAAACCAACATCAGCAAAACGACTGTCTTCGGAATTGTTTCTATTATCACCTAAAACAAAAATGGTATCTTTAGGAACAGTAACCTTGCGATAATTGGACATATTGGTACCCTTAGGATCATCATGGTAAATATAGGTTTCATTAAGCTGTTGACCATTTACCAAAACCTTACCATTTTTCATCTCTACAGTGTCACCACCAACAGCGATAACACGCTTAATGAAGTCACGACTTTCGTCTTTCGGATAACGGAAAACTACAATTTCACCTTTTTCAGGTTCGCCAACAAAGAAGCTCAATTTATCTACTACTAAACGTTCATGATGTTTAAGCGTAGGATACATAGAGCTACCTTCTACCATATATGGTTCAACTAAAAATGTACGAATACAAAATGCCAAAGCTACGGCTACAATAATGGAAACGAGCCAGTCGCTAGCAGAATCTTGCCAGGAAGTTTCTTGTTTTTTACTCACTGGAAAATCTCCTTTCTTATGCCTATGTTTTAGATAACCTCTCTTATTTTAGCATAAAAAAATATTTTAGTCAGTATTTCTTGTGACAAGTATTTGAATTTTAATGTTAAAATAAAAAGGACTGTATTACTACAGTCCCTTCCATTATGAACAAAATAAAATTAGCGTTTTTCTCTGATACGAGCTGCTTTACCAGTCAGGTTGCGCAGATAGTACAGTTTAGCACGACGAACGATACCACGACGAGCTACTTCGATGTGGTCGATACGGGGGCTATGAACCGGGAAAGTACGCTCAACGCCGATGCCGTAAGAAACACGACGAACGGTGAAGTTTTCACGAACGCCGGAACCGCTACGAGCGATTACAACGCCTTCGAATAATTGGATACGCTCACGAGTACCCTCGATGATTTTGCAGTATACTTTTACGGTGTCGCCTGCTTTGAAATCAGGGATGTCAGAACGAAGTTGTTCTTGTTCTAAAGCTTCAATAATGTTCATTTTTTCCTCCTAAATCATAGACGTTCATGTGCGAACTCCACAGCGGACCGTCCGTATTACACTGAAATATTGTACCATATAGATAATTTAAAAGCAAGAGAAAATGTAAAATATTTACATTATTTCTCCCACCAGGCCTCGCCTACAAGACGGTCTAGCATGATTGCTACAGCACTTCTAACACAGAGATGATTATAATCACAAGCACCATAAATTGGCTCTAGAATATAATCAAAGCTCTTCATTGCTTCAGCTTCAATACCAAAACCAGTACCAAAAAGCAGCAGTACAGGTCTATCACCTTCCTGCAGCTGGTTACGCAGGAACTTATAGGAAACAGTATTGGGATAAATTCTAGCATCAGTTGTGACAATATAAGGACGTTTGCCCTCTGCCTCTTCTATAAAACGTACAGAGGCTTCAATATCCGGCTGCCAGCATACCCTATCTAAAGCATCGCTACGATCCGGATTATAGGTACGTCCATACCCGTTCTGCCAGTAGTCAAGTATTTTATTAACAATATCACGTTGAACATCAAGTGGATGAATAATAAAATACTTGGCAATATCATATGTACGACAGGTACGTGATATATCATGAATATCAAAATTAGTAACAGCACTGGCAATTACATCCATGCGCTTGTTATAAATGGGATAATGCACAAGGCCCACATATAGCTTAGGCAATTTTATTCATCCCTTTCTACGCTATCAGCTGTAGTTTCAGCAGCCTTAGCAGCAGATATTTCAGCACGTAGCTCTTCGTAAAAACGGCGCTGTGCCTTTTTCATTTTATACGGCAGCCTATCACACTCTATCATTACTCTGTATTCTTCTGGAAGCAAATCAGGACGTACAAAATAGGTAGCCTTAATGCTCTCCTTCAAGCGCCAGTCATTAATCAGAGCGTGGTTACCACCTCTAAGCACTTCAGGAACCTCTAACCCTTCAAAATTAACAGGGCGGGTATATTGTGGGTACTCTAATAAATTATTACTAAAGGATTCATCCTCAGCACTAACTAATTTGCCTAAAACGCCTGGAATAAAACGAGCAATAGCATCCATTACGATAAGAGCTGGCATTTCACCACCGGTGAGAACATAATCTCCAATGGATAGCTTTTCATCAACCCAGTTAAAAATGCGTTCGTCAAATCCCTCGTAATGACCGCAGACAAATATAAAGTCCTGACCGCAGTGCGCATATTCCTCTACAATGCTTTGCTTTAAAGTGCGTCCACCAGGGCACATAGCTATCACCCTAGCGTTAGGAAGCTGCTCTTTAGCCTTACGTATAGCAGCAACCATAGGCTCTGGCTTTAATACCATACCAGCTCCACCACCAAAGGGAGTATCATCAACAGTACGATGATTGTCATAAGTAAAATCACGAGGATTAATGCAGCTGATTTCTATTAAACCCTTGGATGCAGCACGTTGCATAATGCTGTGACTGGCTGCTTGCTCAATCTGTTCGGGAAAAAGTGTTATGAATATAAATTTCATTCTTCATCAACCCATTCAGGCAAAGCCACAACAATACGTTTTTCAGCAATATTAATTTCTTTTACATATATTTTTAATGCAGGAAGCAGAATATCCTTAGCGCCAGGAACAGCAATAACGTAAACATCATTGCTTCCTGTGGATAAGGCATCTTTAAAGGTACCTATTTGCTTGCCTTCTTCATCATAAACAGGAATACCAATTAAGTCAGCAACATAGAACTGGCCTTCATCCAACTCAGGAAGATCTTCGGCTTTAATTAAAACCTCTTGATCTCGGAGTAGCTCTGCTTCATTCATTGTGGTTAATTCTTTAGTCGTTACAAGCACCATACGCTTGTGAAAGCGTGCACTTTGAATATGGAGCTTGCGTCCGTCCTTCAACAGCAGGTAATCTAAATCAAGGAATTGCTCCGGCTTTTCTGTTGATGGCAGAATACGAATATCGCCCCGCACACCGTGCGGAGCGACAATTTTACCAATAACTATTTCTTTGTCCATTGATTATTCGCGGAAAGCAATAACCTTACCATCCTCAGTAAGGATTTCTGCACCCATGAGAGCATCCAAATCGGTACCAACGGTAATTTCAACAGTACGTTCTAAAGTACCATGACCAATTTCAGCACCAAGCTCCAGTGCTTCAGCACGTTTAAGCTTAGCTTCAGCTTCTGCTTTAGCTGCAGTACGTTTATTTCTTTCCATATCGATTTGTTCGCGCAAAGCCGGAAGCACGCTCAAATCACTAGCAGCTTGATGTAAAGCTTTTTTAGCTTGGAACTCAAATTGTTCCAGATCAAGCTCCATATTTTTTATAGTGTTTTGGAGATCTCCAATAATTTTCAACTTCAGGTCTTCAGTTACCTTTGCTTTAATAGCAACAGGAACTCTTACAAACATTTTATCCATTGCATAGCCCATCCTTATTCTACAATCTCAACAATAACTTTTACGTTTTCGCGGGTTGCAACTGCTTTCATTACAGTTCTGATGGCTTTAGCGATACGGCCTTGCTTGCCGATTACCTTGCCCATGTCTTCAGAAGCAACATGGAGGCGGAGTACCGTTGTAGTACCGGTAGTTTCCTCCTCCACTACTACTGCAGAGGGATTGCTTACAAGAGACTTGGCCATTACTTCTACCAATTCTTTCATGTAGATCACGCCTCCTGATTATTTTGCTGCTTTAGCTTCAGCAAATTTTTTCATGATACCATCCTTGCTGAACAGGTTTTTAACGGTATCGGTAGGTTGAGCACCTTTAGACATCCAGTCGATAGCTTTAGCTTCGTCAATTTTAACGTTAGCGGGTTGAACGGTGGAGTCATAGTAGCCGATGCTTTCGATGAAGCGGCCATCACGAGCGAAGCGGCTG
>USBG01000117.1 GCA_900552855.1 uncultured Phascolarctobacterium sp.
GTGGAACAGCTTAAGGAGCAGGAAGATCTGCAGGAGCTGCGCAAGCTGGTAGAGATGCAGTTTGGTGAGCGCTTCCGTATGATTTTTAATACATAAGAGGTTTTTATGAGTGATAAAAGGCAATGGTATCAGGATGTGGATACGCTTACCAAGGTGGCAGCAGCAATTGTATTGGTACTGCTTATTGGTGGGATTCATGTTTTGGCACCAGATTTTTTCAGTAAAACTCTACAGCTGGCTATTAGCGGTAATGTTAACGGCCTAGTAGAGTATTTGCGGTCCTTTGGACCTTGGGCAATAGTAATTAGCTTTCTTTTAGACGTGCTGATTAATGCTGCCAGTATTTTTCCTTCGATTTTTCTTTCTACAGCCAATGGTTTGATTTTTGGTCTGCCATTAGGCATTCTTATTTCTTGGCTGGCAGAAACTGTAGGTGTGGTTATCAGCTTTTTGTTGATGCGTTTCTTTTTTCGTAAAACAGCAGAGTCCATTATTGCCAAAAGCAATAGCCTAAAGCATATAGATGAGGTTAGTGGTGCTCATGGCTTAGAGTGGATGGCCTTTGCCAGAGCGCTGCCCTACTTTCCCTCAGGTATTTTAACTGCAGTTGGTGCAGTCAGCAGTATCAGCGTTAGAGACTATGTTCTTGCTAACTTAATTGGTAAGTTTCCGTCTACAGCATTAGAGGTTGTTATAGGTCATGATCTTGTCAATTTTCAAGAGAACACTTCGCGTTTGGCCATTTTGGTGGTGCTTGTAGGAGCAATATTTTTGGGCTACAAAAAATATAGAACAAAATAAATCCTGCTTACCAATCCTTTGTTGCTGTTTAGTGGCTACAGTTTAGTAGCAGTATAAAAAAGTAAAGATTGAGCGCTTAACATGAAAAAAGCCCATGACATTGCGTCATGGGCTTTAGTGTTAGTGTTCAAAATATGTGTGGGGCTCCAAATCAGTGCCATCGTCAAAGGCAAGATAGGTGATTTGAATTTTGTTGGGAAGCTTGAAGACATCCATAGACATCAGCTTTTTGTCGTCGGGCAAAAGCTCATTTAAAAGCTTGCTGGTGTTAAGATGAGCCTCAGCACCAGGATGAATGCTGCCGTTGAAATGCTCAGGATAGGAGTACAGAATCTTACCATTATCATCCATAATATCAATATCATAATATATGCGGGTTATGGTTTGAGCTGTATTATTTCTAACGGTGATGACAGAGTTTAATCTATGCTCTTTTATGTCATGGACATAGGCAGAGGTAAGGCTTAGTTTTTTATCCACTATCTCTAAGGAGCGGTTAAGTTTTTCCATAACAGGCTTATTTTGAGCTGCCAGCTGAGCTTTTTTTGCGGCATCCAGCTGAACAATAAGCTCGGTCAGATTTTTGATACGAGTTATTTTCCAATAACCGTCTTCTTGCTTAGTCAGTTCTAGCTGCAGCAGAAAATCCTTCTTCATTTTATTATAGCGGATTGCTGCAGTAAGGATTGCATGCTCGTCATCGTTTTGTTCAATATTAAATTTACCAAGCTCCATTTCCTTTATAGGAACACGACGCTCCATATTGCGCATCATAGCATCTGGAACAGGATCTACTAACTCTTGAGGATCGTCCTTTTTATTATCTACGAGACGAATTGCTTCCTTATTCATCAGCTCTACTACAGATGGCTTGAGCATATGCAGGATACCTGCCGCAAAGGGGTTGGAAAGAATGTTTTCATTATTAATTTTGCTTTCAGCTCTAAGGCTATCGTCAAAAACATGCCCCATAACGCTTGGTAAATCAACGTAACGGCAAAATTCCTGAGAATTATTTTGCCGTACAGATTGAATTGTACGTTCTACAGCGTAGGCAGGAGTTTTCATGTAATAGAGAAAATATAAGACAGCACCTAGAAGGGCTGCCGCAATGATTGCACCTATGAGTTTGATACTTTTGTTTTGCATATTCATTCCCTAAGCCTTTCCTTGTAATGATAACTACACTAGTTTGGTATTATATTATACCACGTTGTATAGTCGTTGTGTTATATTTTATACTTATTAAAGTAGTATTTTACCTAATGTATTCATAGACACTTATTTAGCATTTATTATTTTCTATATTCTAATTCTAGCACCTACTAAATGTCAATGGATTAAGGACCTTATGATAATATAAAATTTGAAATCAGTCAAGTATTCTGCTTGGCCGTAAATTTTAGTTAATCTACTAAAGCATATTTAAAATTTTATTTGCGTAATTTGTTAAGCTGATATTGATGATAATGCTAGATAGCTGATAACTGTTTTTTAGGTGCTATTAAAGCTAGCCTATGTATTTTGTTACACTGAGACGGCTAATGTGTAAAGCAAGTATAGGCTTTATCTGGATTATTTGAAAAAAAGCTGTGCTTATGATATATTGTTAAGCATCAGACAGAAGTGCTTTGTCTGTATTTTGCTGACGGGGAAGTAGTACTGACCTGTAAGGAGGAAGAAAATTGTATAATGTAAAATCTATGAAAGCCGAAGAATTCATTAGCCATGAGGAGATTATGGACACTCTGGCATATGCTGAGGCTAACAAAAACAATCAAGAGCTATTAGATGAGATTATGGCTAAGGCAGAGCTACGCAAGGGACTGACTCATCGCGAGGCATCCGTACTGCTTGCTTGTGAGGATAAGGAGCGCGTAGAGGCTATCTGTCGTTTGGCTGAGCAAATTAAAAAGGATTTTTACGGTAATCGCATTGTTTTGTTTGCACCACTGTATTTGTCCAATTATTGTATCAACCATTGTGTATATTGCCCTTATCATGCGCAAAACAAGCACATTGGTCGTAAAAAGCTGACTCAGGATGAAATCCGCAAGGAGGTTATTGCCTTGCAGGATATGGGTCATAAGCGTTTGGCTTTAGAGGCAGGCGAGGACCCTGTAAATAATCCTATTGAATATATTTTGGAGTGCATCAATACTATTTACTCCATTAAGCATAAAAACGGCGCCATTCGTCGTGTAAATGTCAATATTGCCGCTACTACTGTAGAAAACTATCGCAAGCTGAAGGACGCAGGCATTGGTACTTATATTTTGTTCCAGGAAACCTATCATAAGGAAAGCTACGAACAGCTGCATCCAAGAGGACCTAAGCACAACTATGCTTACCATACCGAAGCCATGGACCGTGCTATGGAGGGTGGTATTGACGACGTAGGCTTGGGCGTACTTTTTGGTTTGGAACGCTATAAATACGAGCTAGCAGGCCTTTTGATGCATGCAGAGCATTTGGAGGCTGTTCATGGTGTAGGTCCTCATACCATCAGCGTACCACGTATTAAGCGTGCTGACGATATTGACCCTGGCGTATTTGATAACGGCATTGATGACGAAATTTTTGCTAAGATTATTGCCATCATTCGCATCTCTGTTCCTTATACAGGTATGATTATTTCTACTCGTGAAAGCCAGGCTGTTCGTGAAAAGGCGCTGCATTTAGGTATTTCCCAAATCAGTGGCGCTTCTCGTACATCTGTAGGTGGTTATACTGAGGAGGAACGTCCTGTTGATACAGAGCAGTTTGATGTTTCTGACCAACGTACATTGGATGAGGTTATTAAATGGCTGATGGAAATGGACTTTTTGCCGTCCTTCTGCACAGCCTGCTATCGTGCAGGTCGTACTGGTGACCGTTTTATGGAGCTGTGCAAGGCTAAGCAAATTCAAAACTGCTGCCATCCCAATGCTTTAATGACTTTAAAGGAATATTTGGTGGATTATGCTAGTCCGGAAACTCGTGCTTTAGGTGAAAAGCTGATTAAGGATGAGCTGCTGAACATTCCGCAGGAAAAGGTACGCCAGGTGTGCGAGCATCATCTGGGAGAGATTGAGCACGGAAGCCGTGACTTTAGATTCTAATAGCTTTTAAATTGCTGCTACTTTTGTAGGTAATATTAAGAAGTATAGCAGGGCTTTTGTTTTAGTCATAGGCTTCTATAAAATAAAGAAATAAACGCATCATTCTATGTAGTTATTATGCTGCATTGGAGTGATGCGTTTTTATGTATTTATGAAAATGGATAAGATGTAGGAGTATGGAGCTTTAGTTTTATAAGAAGTGTATTTTCTTGATGGTGCTAATTGTTCAACTAGAGAGGTAGGATAGAATTTTGTAGTAAAGCTTTAGGTATCTATACTGTAGCTTATTGCCGCCATTCTTAAACTTATGTAAGCACACAGCTTGCCGCAAAAAACTTGCAGTAGCTATGCTAAGGATAGTATAATGATATAATGACGTTAAGTGTATAGTTTTTTAACCATACTTGTTATATAGATTATTTGGAGGTTTACTAATTATGACTGAAAAAACAAAAACATATTGCCTTATTAATTATGGCTGTCAAATGAATGAGTCCGATACTGAGCATTACGCAGGTCAGCTGGAGGAGCTGGGTTATAAAGCTAATGCAGATTTTCACGATGCTGATGTAATTATTGTTAACACCTGCTGTGTTCGTGAAAGTGCTGAAAAGAAGATTGCTGGCAAAATTGGCGAGCTGAAGGCTGTGAAGACTAAAAATCCAGATGTTGTTATTTGTGTAGCAGGCTGCATGGCACAAAAGGATGGCGAAAAGCTTATTAAAAAGCATCCACAGGTAGACTTGCTTTTAGGCACTGCCTATGTTAATGATTTTAAACAGCTGCTGACCAACTATTTGGCAGATCGTAAGAGCAAAAAGGGACGTGTTTATACCGATTTAACCATTCATCCCAACGAATTTGAGGGACGTTTGGTGCGTCAAAGCCCCTTCCATGCGTGGATTCCCATTATGTATGGCTGCAATAATTTTTGCACCTATTGCATTGTA
>USBG01000118.1 GCA_900552855.1 uncultured Phascolarctobacterium sp.
TGATACTCCCCTATAAAAATGGCTATTTATCAACTGTTTGTTGTGACATAGCCTTTAAAAAATAACCCTGCTAAATATATTTTATCTGAACTTTATTCTTCCATCACCGTATGGATTATGATATTTCCATGTTATCTGACCTTTAAGCTTATTCTTAATATATAGCTTAGCTGCCTCAGCCTGAAGTATTTTTCCCTCTTCGATAACCTTACAGCCTTTAAACATAGTCATACCCATTCCCAAATGCTTCAACACAAAGCTGCTGCCACCTACACGATACAGCTTATCCAATTCCAAGGGCTTGCCTCCTACCAAAACATCTCTAACACGATATTTACTATCTACTTTTTGGAAACAGCCTCGTTTATCAACGTCAACCCTAGAATTAGTGCCTGTATCAATAGTATAGGACAGTCCGGAAACCTGCATAAAGCCACCATACTCTACAGGGAATTTGTGTACTCCCATTTCCAAAGCATCTAAAATTTGCTTACCGGTTGCTTCTATCAAACACAAGCTGTACTCATGAGGAAAAGCCTCCATTAAGCTTTGAAAGGTAATATTTCCATAGCCTAGCTCACCAGTAAGCTCGCTGCTATTTAAAAGTACAACGTCCGCCCCCAAGGCAAATCTATATGCATCAGCTGCAAAGTCGCCCATATTAGTTTCATGACTGCCAACAAAGCGCTCGCGCATTCCCGGATCCTTAACATAAAGGTAAACATTGCTATAGCCAACCTGCTGACGCCAGATAGGAGCCAGCTGTTTACGTTCCATGGCAGCAACCGCCTTATCACCTACACCAAGGTTGTACAATAATTCACTAGAAAACTGGCATTTTTTATCTATAGTAAGCTTGCCTACTGCCTGCATTTTTTGCCCAGCCTGTACAACGAGAATATCCTTATTATTGCGCGACTTTACCATTCGGTCATCTATCTGTTCATGAGAACCACCTGTAATAATGCAATTAATTCCCTTTGTATTTCCGGCTATCGCCTTAGCACTCCATGGACTATTCTCAATATCCGTATGAGCTACCATAATGACATAATCAGCGCCATTGTGACGCAAATCATTTATTTCTCTTTGCAGCTGCTTGTATAACTTTTTGCTGTCGTCTGCACCTTCCAAAACATAAGCAGGTCTACCAATAGTATTATGAAATGATTTTGCATTTATACCACTTTTAACCGCAGGAGATGTAAAGCCTATAAAGCCAATCTTAGTGTTACCAAAATCCATTATTTTAGAAGCCGTTAAAGCTGCCTTATCAGCTTCTCTATTCCATAGATTTATACAATAATATTCTGCTTGTAATTGATTAGATAATTCCAGAAAATGCTTAACACCATAATCAAAATCATGAGCACCTGGAATCATAAAATCATAGCCAGTCTGCTTCATAAGACGCAGTACACTAGCACCTTGAGAATTATTCGCTAATACAGAACCCTGCAAAACATCTCCGGCATCAACAAGTGCCACCTTAGTCCCCTTACTTTGCAAATCCTTTTTATATTGTGCAAGGCGGGATAGGCTAACATTGTTCTCTACTCCGCCATGAATATCATTGGTGTGCAAAATAACTATTTCCTTCGCCATAGTTATAGAGCTAAAAAAACACAATCCAGCAGTCAGCAATGCCGCAATTTTTTTCATTAACACTTCCTCCTACAACAAACCCATCAGCCTTACTTTTTACATAAATATTTTAGTAGTAATCCCCTTAAAATATCCATGATAGGTCTTAATTTATTGCTGTCTTTATTATATCCTATTTTCATGCTTCTGCAATTCCTTGTGAAACAATCAATTGCTAGCTTTTAATTGAGTATTTCACAAAAATATCTTATACAGCTCTTGACTTAAAGTCATATTTATCTTTTATAATTAAACATGATACTTACCTTATCATCAAATGGATAAATATAAACAAGGAGCTATCTATGCACATTATTATTTTCATAAGCATCGTTAATATACTGCTGTTATTAATTACTTATTTTTATTATCGCCAAAATCTCTCTTTCGCCAGAGGCTGGAGCTTCGCTCTGTACTATCTCTTTTTTGCTATTAACAATATTTTGTCACGCATACTTCCAGAAAGCCTTCCTGCAATAATTACCAGATGGAATGCTTGGCTAGGTGGTATTTGGATGGCCTTTGCATACTATTCCCTAATTTTAACTTTTTTGCATTTGCTGCTATGGACATTAGCAAAATGTATAGGCAAAAAGCTGCCCTCAAAAAAAATTGCACTTGCTGGAATGCTTTGTATAGCATGCTTTATAACCTTTGGTATGATACGTGCCTATAATCCAATTATCAGAACAGAAGCAATTAACACTAACAAGCTGGCACATGGTGAAAACTATAAAATAGTATTTCTCAGCGACCTGCATTTAGGTAGAATTTTAGGACGTAGCTATTCTGAACGCTTAGTAGAAAGAGTAAACCAGCTGAATCCTGATATTGTACTTATTGCCGGAGATGTTCTGGATGAAAAGCAGTCCTATGTACGACAGGATGCCTCCCTTTTTCCATTTACTCAATTAAACGCCCCTAAAGGCGTATATATGGCCTATGGCAACCACGATTACCTTGACAACCCATCAATCTGGCAAGCAGAGCTTACAAAGCATCATATTAATGTTTTAAGAAATAGCTCTGTAATCATAAATAAGCAGTTAAAAATAACAGGACTAGAAGACTACAGTAAGGAAAAGGATATTACATCATTAGAACAACTTAGTATTGATAACAGCAAATACTATAGCATTATTCTCGACCATCAGCCAAGACGTATGGTCAACGCTTCTGCTGCAGGCTATGACTTATATTTAGCAGGTCACACTCATACAGGGCAGCTTTTTCCCAATCGCCTTATTACCAAAAAAATGTATTTACTTGATTACGGCAGAGCAAATTTCGGTAATTTAACAGCCATAACTAATAACGGCTATGGCTTTTGGGGAACTCCTATTCGTACAGAAGAAGCTCCCGAAATAGTAGTTATCGACCTTATAGGAACAAATAAATAAACTCGTAACACAAAACCCCGTGGAAAATCCACGGGGTTCATTTTTAGGAGCTTGCTTTATTCTTTTGGGGCATCAACTACAATAGCTGCATCCGGTGCATTTCTCTTGATGGAAGCAATACCATTCTTGCAGCCTGCCATTGCTTTATAGCCTTCACCAGTAGCAATGACCTGACCATTAGTAGCCTTCAGACGAAAACGGTACTCACCTGCATCATCTTTATAAACTTCGAATTTTGGATGTTTAATATGGGTATAGCCTTCTACAGTTTGATCCTCTATGCCAGCAACAGGAGCATTCCTTTTTACGCTAGCAATACCTTTACGGCAGTATTCCTCATCCTTATAAACCTGGGATGTAGCAATAACCTCGCCATTACCTGCCTTTAAATTAAACTTTACACCATTTTTAGCTTGGCTGATTACAAATTTACCCATTTTCAAATCCCCTTTCAGATTTAAATCAAAATCCGTACTCTAAAAACCAAGAAAACACCATTACTATTCCACTGTATTGCAAAGCTGTCCTATACCAGCAATTTCACAAATAATCTCGTCACCTTTTTTAAGGAATGTAGGTGGCTTCATACCCATGCCAACACCAGCCGGAGTTCCTGTAGCAATAATTGTACCTGCCTGCAAAGTCATACCCTGACTTAGCTCTGCAATTGCACCAGCTACAGTTTGAATCATCAGGCTAGTATTACTGCTTTGACGCAGCTCACCATTTACGTAACAGCAAATATCTAAAGCCTGAACATTTTCAAATTCTTCTGCAGTAACTATACAAGGACCCATAGGTGTAAAACCATCAAGGCTCTTACCTAGATACCACTGCTTATGACGTGTTTGCAGATTGCGAGCACTTACATCATTAATAATTGTATAGCCAAAAACGCTGTCTAAGGCTTCGTCCTCGCTTACACCCTTAACATCCCTTCCTAAAACTACGCCAAGCTCTACCTCATAATCAAGGCTATCTACTAATCCCTCATATGATGGAATAGTCTCACCTGTAGCTGTAGCTCTATTTACACGCTTGGAAAAATAAATTGTATAAGGTCGCTCACCGCCAAAGGCCTCTCGTGAAAAATCTCCAGCCTCTCGTGCATGAGCAGCATAATTAATACCTAAGCAGATAACATCCTGACGTGGATGCACAATAGGCGCTAAAAGCTTTACCTGGTCTAAGCAGACGGACGCACCATCAAACGCATCTAAATTTTGGCTTAAAGAACGTAAAACAGCTCTAGTTTCATAATTCGCTCTGCTTATAAAATCATTCATATCAGTAAACTTAAGCTTTGGCGATAACTTAGCCAGCCTACTAAGTATATAAGCTGTATTTCCTGCTTCAAAGGCTACTAAAATTTCCTCCTTCCCCTGAAGCAATGCTGTATACAATCGCATGTACATCCTCCTCTCTTCTTAGTGATTATATTAAACACCAAATAGCTTTTTTCCTGCTATTTTCTATATTTCCTTTAATTTATTTGTATTTATACAATTATTTTAATATCTTACTCTAAAAAACGTACCAATCTTAACAATTTTTGCAAATTACTGTTTCTTATTCAACTTGAAAATAATACATCCAAAAATTAGCAGCTGCAAAAATATTAGTACTAAAAACATCCATGCGCTTTCGTAGTAAAACACTTCATTACAAAATACAACTAAATCAAGCAATGCTGTTGTCCATAAAATTCTTAAACA
>USBG01000119.1 GCA_900552855.1 uncultured Phascolarctobacterium sp.
GGAGGCTTGTTGACGGGAAGTCCAATTGGAATGGGAATTGGAATTATTGCAGGTTCAGCTTTCGGTGGTTCAATAGGTTCTAATTGGGCTGATGAACGTAAAGCAGAACTAAAAAGAAATAGGGGTAATTGATTGTGGACAATAACTTTGCAACAATTGGAATGATGTCATTGTATCTTATTATTGCTTGTAACTATAAGAAGATATATTTAAATGCTACTAGAGATGAAACATTTAAGTGCTTAGAAACATATAAGAAACTAATACTAACTAGTTCAGCATTATGTATACTTTCCTGCATATTCCTTTTATACATTACCAATGTACAGCCCAATAGTATGTTAAGTGAATTAGGGTTTGATGCATTTATAGTATCAGCATTACTTTCTGTTTATAGTTTATATTATTTAACAGATGAACAGAGATTTCCAAATCTAAATAAACAACTAACTGGACTTGCTCGTCAATCTATGAAATGTTTATTTTTTATTTTGGTATTAAGGTTTGCGATTGGGGTAGTAATATTCACCATGTATCCTTGAAGATAAGATGGGTTGATGAAAATCAAAGTTATCAACTAAAGAAAGAGAATGGTTTGAGTATTTTTTGATTTATAGTTAATGCTTTGATAGTTGTGTGGTTGTTTATGTAATGTAGCATTTTCCTAGTTTTAAGTTGATAGAATATTTTCGAGTCTATCATCTTAATTTTAGAAAATGGAGAATTAGATTAAGAAAAGCAAAAAGAGGCTAGGATAAAAAACTAGCCTCTTTTATTATATATGCTATACTAATTTATACAATCTGGTTCTATTTGTTTATACAATTCTGGTAGCATTGGTGTTGACACTCTGGAAAAATGCCTGCTAAGCAGTGAATTATTTCTCCTAATTTATCTTGAGGAATGCCAGCATAATTTATTACCAGCGTGTGCTCATCATCTGGGCGATGCACGTGGCGATAATCAGATAGCATAGAAATATTCATATTAGCGGCACGAGCTCTTTGACGAATCTCTTTTTCGCTAAGTGAAGTATTAACGGTCAGAAGAAAATGTGTCCCTGCATTGCGTTCTGTAATAACAGCATTTTTCCCCAGACAGGAGCTTTTGATGGCTTTAAGTATCAGAGCCCTTTGTTCCTTATAATAATTCTTCATACGGTTAATATGACGCTCTAAATAGCCTTCCGAAATGAAGCGGGCTAAGGTGTATTGTTCAAAGCTAGATACGGTGCAGGAATAAAAGCTCATAGTGCTTTCATAGCGTTCTAAAAGCTTAGGAGGAAGTATCATATAGCTGATGCGTAGTGATGGCACAAGGCTTTTACTGAAGGTGTTCATATAGATAACCTTGTTTTGTGTATCCTGGGCAAAGAGTGGAGGAATCAAGCGACCGTTGTAGCGAAATTCACTATCATAGTCATCTTCAATGATATAACGCTTGCTAGTGCGGTTTACCCAATTGAATAGTTCTAGTCTTCGGCTTATGGGCATAACAATTCCAGTAGGAAAATGATTGGCAGGAGAAAGATGAACCACATCTGCATCACTTTCCTCAAGCTTATCAATCATCATACCGTTTTCATCAATGGGGACGTATTTCCACGGATTGCCAAAGCTGGCAGATATGGCAGCAAATTTTTTATAACCAGGGTCTTCGATAGCAAAGGTGCAGGCTCGGCCAAAGGTTTGCATCAAGCGTCCATAAAGATATTCAGTTCCGGCACCAATGATAATTTGTGAAGGCTGTACACTCATAGCTCGATTGGCAGCTAAATAATCAGCAATAGCCTTGCGTAGTTCATAGACACCATTATAGGGAACCGTTTTTAATAGGTTTTCATTGTGGATGGAAAGTGTTTCTCGCATTAGCTTGTTCCATGTAGAAAGAGGAAAGTTTTGCAGGCTTATCCTGTTAGCCTTAAAGTCAGCATAATATTCCCTTTCTTCAGGCTCTGCAAGGCTTTCTGCAAGCACCTTTGTTGTACGGTAGTTTCCTATATCTAAAACAAAGTATCCTTTCTTTTCCTGTGCTTCTAAATATCCCTCTGTTACAAGCTGTGCATAAGCATTGGCAACAGTAATAGTGCCAACGTTCAGGTGTTGTGCTAGGGTTCTTTTTGAGGGCAAGCGTTCTCCAGGCTGTAGCCTGCCATTTATAATATCCTCACGGATGCAGTGATATAAATAGTCATAAAGAGGTATGTTTCCTCTTTTGCTTAAATCATAGGTTAACATAGCTCCTCCTTGGTATTAAAAAATATTCTAAAAATGATTCTTTCAATAGAGCCAATATAATTATATAATAAGCACATAGCAAAGGCAAGGTACAAAAATTACAGCCTAGCCTAAAAATAATGACTTGTTTTGAGTTAAATCCAAGGAGGATATATAAATGGAAAAAGTAAAATTACAAGAAAACTATGGTCTTTATATTAATGGTGAATGGCGTGCAGCGTCCAATGGCGATACTTATACTGCAACTAGTCCTGCTGATGGAAGTGTTTTAGCTGTTTGCGCACAGGCTACTCGTGAGGATGTTGACGACGCTGTAAATGCTGCTTGGGAAGCCTTCAAAACATGGAAGAAAACCACTCCTGCAGAGCGTGCCGCTATCTTAAATAAAATTGCCGATATTATTGATGCTAATAAAGAGCATTTGGCAATGGTAGAAAGCATGGATAACGGCAAACCTATCCGCGAAACCATGAATGTTGATATTCCCTTAAGTGCACAGCATTTCCGCTATTTTGCAGGCTGCATTTTAGCTGAAGAAGGAACTGCTTCCGTTTTAAATGAACAGTTCTTGTCTTTAGTATTGCGCGAGCCCTTAGGTGTTGTTGGTCAGATTATTCCGTGGAACTTTCCGTTCCTGATGGCAGCTTGGAAGCTGGCTCCTGTTTTGGCAGCAGGCGATTGCACTGTGCTGAAGCCCTCTAAAGAAGCAAGCCTTTCCATTCTGGAGTTTGTTCGTCTGATTGAAGGCGTACTGCCCCAAGGCGTGTTGAACGTGATTACAGGCGCTGGTTCTAAATCTGGTCAATATATTTTAGAGCATCCCGGCTTTAGCAAGCTTGCCTTTACTGGTTCTACCGAGGTTGGCCGTGATGTAGGTCTGGCAGCTGCTAACCGTATTATTCCTTCCACTTTGGAGCTTGGCGGTAAAAGCGCTAACATCTACTTTGATGACTGCGACTTTGAACAAGCTATTGATGGTGCACAGCTGGGTATTCTCTTTAACCAAGGTCAGTTTTGCTGTGCAGTTAGCCGCATCTTTGTACAAGATACCATCTATGATAAATTTGTACCTGCGTTAGTTAAAGCCTTTGAAAATGTTAAGGTTGGTCTGCCCTGGAATGAGGATACTCAAATGGGTGCGCAAATTAATGAAGCACAGGTTAAGAAAATTCTTAGCTATGTTGATATTGCAAGGGCTGAGGGTGCGACCATTGCTTGTGGCGGTGTGCGTGCCGATGAGGGCGAACTGGCTAAGGGTTGTTTCCTGAGACCTACTTTGATTACTAACGTTACTAATGATATGCGTATAGCACAGGAAGAAATTTTTGGACCTGTAGCTGTTGTAATTAAATTCCACGATGAGGACGAAGTGGTAGCTATGGCTAATGATAGTGAATACGGCTTAGGTGGCGCTGTTTGGACTAAGGATATTAACAGAGCCATTCGTGTAGCACGTAATGTAGAAACTGGTCGTATGTGGGTAAATACCTATAACCAAATTCCTGAGCATTCTCCCTTCGGCGGCTACAAGACCTCTGGTATTGGCCGTGAAACTCACAAAATGATTTTAGATCACTATACTCAGGTTAAAAATATTATGATTAACTTGAGCTATGCTCCCTCTGGTTTTTATCCTTCTAAATAAGGATCTGTAAATAAGCCAATTCTTTAACTCCATTTCTTTAATAAATTTATAGTGTGTATTTAGTTTGCCGGCAGCTTGGACTGCCGGTTTCTTTTTTGCAAAAAATGAAAAATCCAGAAACGGATTAACCCGCTTCTGGATTCAAGAGAGAAAATTTAAAATGTTAGCTGAGTATGAAAAACAGAGCTTACACCTGCATTTAACGCTAAAAGACAGCCTATGGAGAGAGCTATAAGCAGGGCAGCTTCCTTTGTATGTAGTGGCTTTTGGTGCTTAAGTGCACGAAAAATAGCTTTAATACATAGTACCACTAGCATGCCAAACATAAAAAGGGCAAAGAATATATTGAGCATGTAAAAGACTCCTAAAAATAAGATTTTGAATTGTATATGCCTTTATTCACCAAAAAATATTGGTTTTATATCAGGCTTTTTTTGGAAGGTACGTTCTAGCGTACAGGGATGTACACCATTGCGGTGCATATGGCCCATTTCAAAATCGTACATATCTGCAATATGAACAAAATCCTGAGGATGATTTCTGTTGATAACCTCGGTCATAATGGCTGCGCAGGCGCGAGCATCTTCCAGAGCGTGGTGGTGCTCAAATTTAAAGCCGATAGTGTTGGCTACAAAATCAAGGCTATAATGCTCCAAACTAGGAAACGCTTTCTTTGCCAATACCCAGGTACAGATATAGTCAAAGGTTGGCAAAGGAAGATAATATGCATGGAGTACATTACGCAAGACATTCATATCAAACTTAGCAAAATGAGCAACAACCTGTTTTCCCTGCAGACGTGGGAAAATTTCAGGCCATAG
>USBG01000120.1 GCA_900552855.1 uncultured Phascolarctobacterium sp.
TGTATATTTATTTGATATAATACGTATCAATATACAAGACTGAGGAGGTTGTCATGTTTAGATTGAAAAATGGTGATGGAATAATTTGGCCATTGAACAAGAGAATTGCTGTAATGGTCACCTTTGATTTTGATGCTGAGCTTTTGCGACAATCTGTTATTGGTAAAAAAAGTATAGGTTTTTCTGATATCAGTAGAGGACATTACGGACCTGATGAGGGACTCAAGCGCTGTTTAGATATGCTGAAACGACAAAATCTAATAACCACTTTTTTCATTCCCGGACGTATTGCAGAGCTCTATCCTGAGCATGTAAAGCAAATAGCTGATGCAGGTCACGAGCTTGCATATCATGGATATATGCACCAAGCAGAGGTTGATATGCCTACTGAAGAAGAAGAAGCAAATATGGAGAAAAGTGAAAAACTTCTGCAAAGCTTTTCTAACAAGGAAATATTGGGCTATCGTGGTCCGTTAGATTTACTCCCAAATTGTGCTCTCTCTTTGATGGAAAAGCGCAACTATCTTTATTGCTCTACTCTTAAGGACTGCGATTGGGCCTACATTCATGAGGATTATCCAATAGTTGAACTTCCTACTGAACCAAGCTTAGATGATTTTTCCTTCTTTTATTTTTCTTATGCCGATGAAGCCACTATTACTTGTAGCTACCCAGTAGACTATGTTTATGATATATGGAAGGATAATTTTGATGAATTAGCTAATGAAGGAGATAAAATATTTGTTCTTAAGCTTCATCCACAGCTAATCGGACGCACAAGTCGCATACGTATGCTAGAACGCTTTATTTATTACATGAAAGCTAATGGAGCGTGGATAGCATCTTGCGAAGAAGTTGCAAGTTATGTTAAGGACTACTATAAAACGAAGAAATCCCAAGGAGGAAATGCATAATGAATTGGAAATGGCCTAATAAAAAACGTCTTGCATTATGCTTATCCTTTGATATCGATGCAGAAACTTTGTGGTTAACACGTAATGAAATTAATGCAAGACATTTGGTACATCTCTCTCGTGGGTTGTATGCTACTAAGCAGGGGTTACCACGAATTTTGAAAATGCTAGAAGAAGAAAATTTAAAAGCAACATTCTTTACAACCGCATATACTGCAGAAATACATCCTGAAATTATCAAATATATAGCCGAACAAGGGCATGAAATTGGTTATCATGGTTATATGCATGAAGTTAAGGATACATATGAAGAAGAAAACATTTTGATGGATAAGGTGGATGTGATTATTAGAAATCTAACTGGTAAACGCTCTATAGGGGTACGTATGCCTGATGGTATTATTCATGATTTTCATAAACGGCTATGGTTTGATAGAGGTATAATTTATTCATCTAACTGGCGTAATAATGATGGTCCATTCTTGCTGAAACTTGATGGCGAAGAAATTCCTATTGTAGAGCTGCCTAAGGATGGCATTGTAGACGATACCTCATATAATATGTATACTTTACAACATCCAGAACATTATTATTTACGCAGCGGTAGAGAAATGGTACAAATTTGGAAGGATGAATTTGATGGTCTGGCAGATGAAGGGCGAATGTTAAATTTTGTAATGCATCCTCAATTTATTGGCCGACCAGGTTATGTACGAGCATTGCGTGATTTTATTCATTATGCCAAAGAGAATGGTGCATGGATTACTACAGACGAACAAGTCGCAAAGCATGTATTAACCCAATGTGGGTATAATATAAAAATAAAATATTAATTAAGAAGAGGGGTATTATTATGAAAAAATTTATGATGAAGGCTATATTAGTTATTATGGCAACTACAATGTTGTCAATGCTGCTGTTTGGTTGTGGTAGTGATACCAAAGAGACTGCTAAATCAGACAATAAATGGGTTATTGCTATTAATTCCACTTTTCCTCCTTTTGAATCTGTGAAAGAGGGAACAAAAGATTATCAAGGTATCGATATTGATATTGCAAATCATTTAGCTAAAAAGATGGGGAAACAAGTTGAATTTACGGATATGAAATTTGCTTCTTTAGTTCCTACACTTCAAAGCGGTCGTGCTAATATAATTATTTCTGCAATTTCTCCAACTGATGAGCGTAAACAAGTAGTTGATTTCTCTGTTCCTTATTATTTTCCTATGAAAGCAATTATCTGCAAAAAGGGCGCAAATTATACTACATTAGACTCTTTAAAGGGACATAAAGCAGGTGCGTCTATGGGAACTACCTTTGCAAAAGACTTAAAAGCAGTTGATGGTATTGAAGTAGTAGAGCTAGATACAACTCCGCTGGTAGTACAAGATATTAAGAATGGTCGTCTAGCAGCTGGATTATTTGATTCTTCTCAAGCAGCTGTATTTATCAAAAACAACTCTGATTTAGAACTTCACGTGATACAATCTCCGGTTCTTTTAGCAGATACCTTTGCTATCGCACTGCCTAAAGGATCTCCTGACAAGTCTAAAATTGATGCTCTGCTTAAAGAAATGCGTACTAATGGCGAACTACATAAAATTCTCGTTACTCATCTTGGCGAAGATGCAGCTAACCAATACGAAGCTGCTATTGCTAATTTAGATATTGCCAAACTGTAAGAGGAGTGTATATAAAATGTTAGATTTTGCAGTTTTAGAGCCATATTTCCCGCTTTTAGCTGCTTCCATATGGATTACTCTAAAATTTACCTTTTTTTCAACAATTCTAGGCTTTTTAGGTGGCTTCGTATTAGCTCTAATTACACTTTCTAAAAATAAGTTCTTCGTGTTTTTAGCAAAAGCATATATTTCTGTTTTTCGTGGTACACCTTTACTCGTACAGTTAATGCTGATTTATTTTGCAACACCACAGCTTACAAACTATACTATTTCTGCTTTAGAAGCAGGAGTACTTTCCTTCGGCTTAAATTCTGCGGCATATATATCTGAAGCCCTACGTGGCGGCATCCTTGCTGTTGATAAGGGTCAATGGGAGGGTGCTATGTCGTTAGGTATACCTAAACATCGTTTTTTGTTAGACATTATCTTCCCTCAGGCAATTAAAAATGCACTTCCTTCTCTAGTCAATGAAAGTATAATGCTTCTTAAGGATTCCAGTCTTGTTTCTGTTATCGGTGTAGCAGATACTCTGCGTTGGGCCGATTTAATTCAAGCTAAAACATTTAGGGCATTTGAGGCATTTATAGTTGCTGCTACAGTTTATTATGTTCTAGTAATGGCACTTAATTATTTGGGCTCAATTTTAGAAAGGAAGGTACGAGTAAGTGATTGAAATTAAACATCTATCAAAAAGCTTTGGTGATTTACAAGTATTAAAGGATGTTTCTCTTACAATTAATAAAGGTGAAGTTGTGACCATCATTGGCTCATCTGGCTCTGGCAAATCAACACTTTTACGCTGCATAAACCTTTTAGAGCAACCTACCAATGGCTCTATTATGTTCGAAGGAGTTGACATAGTAAATTCCAAAATAAAAATCGAAGATATCCGTAAAAATGCATGCATGGTATTTCAGCATTTTAATCTATTTGCTAATATGACTGTTATGGAAAATATGATTTATGCACCACGTGTAGTAAACGGATTATCAAAACAAGAAGCAACAGAAAAAGCAATGAAACTATTGGCAAAAGTCAATCTTCAAGACAAAGCAAACGAATATCCTAGTCGACTCAGTGGTGGTCAAAAGCAGCGTGTAGCTATAGCACGTGCTTTGTGTATGGAACCAAAAGTTCTTCTATTGGATGAGCCAACCTCTGCTTTAGATCCTGAAATGGTCAAAGAAGTTTTAGATGTTATAAAGCAACTTGCCATCACAGGTATAACTATGGTATTGGTTACACATGAAATGGGTTTTGCTAAAGACGTTTCTGATACAGTGTATTTTATGGATAGTGGTTATATAATTGAAAGCGGATCCCCTGACCAAGTATTTAATCATCCGTCTACGGAACGTGCAAAAAAATTCTTATCATCCATACTCGTTTAGCACTAGGTACAGTATTGTGAAAATTTTTATAATAAACCCCGATTATGGGGTAACTTCAGAACAGATCAAATATCGCTGTGGTATTCTTCAGAAATATGTTGGTAACGATGTAGAATTGTATATGGAATGTCTGACAAAAAATCAAATTGAAATTGACTCTGCTTTAGATGCTATTCTTGCAGCTCCTGAAATCGTTTCTATGGCATACAAGGCACAGAAAAATGATTTTGATGCAGTTGTTCTTTACTGTTTCAGTGATCCGGCCATAGATGCTTGTCGTGAACTATTATCGATACCTGTTATTGGAGCAGGTCAAGCTGCTTGTTTACAGGCTCCTCTTATTAGCAGACAAGCAGGTCTTTTATTGTCTGACACTAAACGTTTGGCTGAAAAACAGCTCTATATTGAGCAATGTGGGGTTGCTCCAGCACGTATTTCAGCTATTGGAGGTATCGACAAATCTGGTATTAATTTTTGGCAAGAAAGAGAAATTACATTAGAATTACTTGAAAAAGCTGGTCATGAACTTATTACTAAGCACAATGTTCAGGCCTTGATTTTAGGTTGTTTATCTTTTCTAGGTTTATCTATTCCTTTAAGTAAACGCTTATGTGTACCTGTAATAGATCCCGCAATAACTGCTGTAACAGTTGCT
>USBG01000121.1 GCA_900552855.1 uncultured Phascolarctobacterium sp.
TAGAGCCATTAGATGCAGTGCAAAAAAACGGTGCTTATGTTGGTAGCCTGCATCCACTGCAAAGCTTTGCTGGTGGCGTAGTAGACCTTAATGGTGTATATATGGCTGTTGATGGTGATGCTAAGGCATTAACTGCAGCAAAAGAGCTGGCTAAAATTTTGAACGGAAACAGCTTTTTTGTTCCTGCATCTGAACGTGCAGCCTATCATGCAGCTGCTTGTATATGCTCCAATTATGCAGTGGCTGTTGAAGCCATAGCACAAAGTTTGATGAGCAGATGGACTGGTAGCGACGAAGCTGCCTGGCAGGCTCTTGTACCACTTTTTAAGGGCACGGCAGCTAACCTGCTGAAAACGGAAAATCCTGGCACTGTTTTGACAGGACCTATTGCTCGTGGCGATGTGGAAACCGTAGAAAAGCATCTTGCAGTTATGCCAGATGAGCTGACCAACGTTTATTGTTCCCTAGGGCTTGTGGCAACCCAACTGGCCTTGGCCAATGGCACTATTGACTGGGAAACTAAGCAGCAATTAGATAAACTGCTTATCCAATCGGAGGTACAAAATGACCGCAAAGAAGGTAACTGTAGCAACTATTAAGGAAATGAAGCAAAAAGGCGAGCCCTTTACTATGATTACCGCCTATGACGTAGCTATGAGTCGTAATGTTAATGAAGCAGGCGTAGACATGATTCTTGTTGGCGATTCTTTAGGTAACGTTATGCTAGGCTACGATTCTACTGTGCCCGTAACTATGGATGAAATGATTCATCATACTAAGGCTGTTATGCGTGGTAACAGTACTGCTTTAGTTGTTGGCGATATGCCGTTTATGAGCTATCAGGCCAGCATGGTTGATGCTATGTATAATGCTGCACGCTTTTTGAAGGAAACAGGCTGCACCGCTGTTAAGCTAGAGGGTGGTTCCGAGGTTGTGCCCTTAGTAGAAAAGCTTGTCAAGGCTGGTATTCCTGTATGTGCACACATTGGACTGACACCTCAATCTGTAAATCAATTAGGTGGCTTTAAGGTTCAGGGTAAGGATGTAGCAGCTGCACAAAAAATGATTGATGATGCTAAGGCCTTAGAGGCCGCAGGTGCTTTTGCCTGCGTTTTAGAATGTGTTCCTGCTGCTTTGGCAGAAAAGGTTACTAAAGAGCTAAATACTATGGCAACAATCGGTATTGGCGCCGGCAATGGCTGCGATGGCCAAGTACTTGTATGTAATGACCTTTTAGGCGTATCAACTGGCTTCTGTCCTAAGTTTGTTAAAAAATATGCTAATGTTCATGATATTACTGTAGAAGCTGTTAAAGAATATATTGCAGAGGTTAAGAGCCGTCAATTCCCAGCTGTTGAACATACCTTTAAGATTGATGACAGTGTTTTGGAAAAGCTGTATTAAGAAGCAGATTAGAAAAAGTGAGGCAATTATAAGATGAGATTAGTACATACCGTAGCTGAGCTGCGTGAAGAAATTGCATTAGCAAAGGCACAGGATTTAACCATTGGCCTGGTTCCTACAATGGGTGCACTTCATGAAGGTCATGCATCATTGATTAGTGCAGCTAATCGTGAAAATGATTTTGTCGTTGTGAGTGTATTTGTTAATCCTACTCAATTTGGTCCTAATGAAGATTTAGATGCATATCCGCGTACTTTAGAAGCTGATTGCAAGCTAGCAGAGGAAAAGGGTGCTAATGTAGTATTCGCTCCGTCTCCTAAGGAAATGTATCCTAGTGACGATGATACTTGGGTTGAAGTTACCGGTGATGTAACCAAGGTTTTGTGCGGACGTAGTCGTCCCATTCATTTCCGTGGTGTAACTACTGTTGTAACCAAACTGTTTAATTTAGCACAGCCTAATAGAGCTTACTTTGGTCAAAAGGATGCTCAACAGGTAGAAGTGTTGAAGCGTATGGTAAAGGATTTATTTTTCCCGATAGAGCTTAGAGTAATGCCTATTATTCGTGAAAAAGATGGCTTGGCAAAAAGCTCTCGTAATACATATTTGAGTGCTGAAGAGCATACTGCGGCACTTGTTTTAAGCCGTAGCCTAAAGGCAGCCAAGGAAATGTATGTAGCTGGTGAGCGTAATGCAGAGGCTATTGTTAATGCAGTAACAGAGGGTATTAAGGCAGAGCCTATGAGCAGCATTGACTATGTAGAGATGTATGCATTGCCTGAATTGAAGCCTATTGCTAATCCTCTGAAGGGCAGCAATTTGCTGGCTGTAGCAGTTAAGTTTGGCACTACACGTCTTATTGATAATATCGTATTGGAGGAAGAAGAATAATGCTTTATAATATACATCATGGTAAAATTCATCGTGCAACCGTAACCGAGGCTAATCTGGAATATATGGGTTCCATCACCATCGACAGCGAGCTTTTAGAGCTGTCTGGCATTTTGCCTGGTGAGCGTGTACAAATCGTTGACAACAACAATGGTAACCGTCTGGAAACTTATGTAATCGCTGGAGAACGTGGCAGCGGCGTAATCTGTCTCAATGGTGCTGCAGCACGTAAGGTTGTAGTTGGCGACACTGTAATCATCATCGCTTATGCTATGATGACCGAGGAAGAAGCTAGAACCTACGAGCCTAAGGTTGTAATGGTCGATAAGAATAATCGTCCTATTAATGTTCGTGGCACAGAGAAGGAAGCTGAAATCGGTTAATATTTACTAAGAAAGCTGTATATAATATTTTAAGGCGCATCGTGTAAGTGATGCGCCTTTTAGTATTGGTAAAATAGATACTTGTTTATGATAATCGGTTAAAAATATTTAGAGTAATGACATTCGTCATGCAATTGGAAGATTGCTTAAATTAAAGTGAGCACAAAAAAAGCGCTGCCAAGGCAGCGCTTTTAGCATTTTACAGTACTTTACCAAGCAGGTTAAGTACGTTTTTATGAGTAATTTTTTCAATGGTATTATCACTGATGCCTTTTTCGGACAGGTATTCAATAATAGGTACATAGCTTTGTACACCAAAGATATTATAGGGAGAATGGCTAATACCATCAAAGTCACTGCCAAAGCCAATGTGGTCGTCATTGCCCATAAGATTCAGCATATAGTCAATGTGACGATATACGCTGTCGATGCAGGCATCATGGTAATCATCATTGAGGAATTGGCCTGCGAAGGTAATGCCGATTAGGCCGTCGTTTTCGTTAATAGCTAGGATTTGTTTGTCGTCTAGGTTACGAGGATGAACACACAAGGATTTAGCATTGGAGTGAGTAGCAATAATAGGTTTGCTGCTTGCTTCAATAACATCCCAGAAGCCTGCAGGTGCGATATGAGAAACGTCTACCAGCATACCCAGCTTATTCATTTCTGCTACAACCTTGCGTCCGAATACGGTTAAACCACCACCGCTAGATTCTTCGTTTACACCATCAGCAATATCGTTGCGATTGCTCCAGGTAAGAGTCATAGCACGAACACCAAGTTCATACAGGCAACGGAGCGCTTCTAAGCTGCCGTCGATGGCACCACCTTCTTCAATAGCTAGTAAAGTAGCAGCCTGATGGTTCAGCACATTAGCAGCATCTTCCTTGGATTTTACAAGTAACAGGTCAACACCTTGGTCCTGAAGCTTTTTAACCTCTTGCAGGTATTTATCAAGCAGGCACAGTGTATAGCGTAAGCCGCCATAATAACGGAATTCATGGGTTGGAACGAACATAGCCATAAATTGCAGGCCGCCACCTAATTCAATCAGGCGTTTAATATCAAAATGCTGTTCGTTGCTATATAAATCAGCATTTTTCTTATAAAGCTCAGTAAGGGTATCGCAATGGCAATCACAAATAAACATAATCTTTCTCCTCGCATAATATAGTCATAGCCTGAAAGGTCAATGCTATGCTGTTTAGATTGAGCTGCATATTCATTGGTTTAATTACAAATTGGCTGTAATCCTAGCTTTTATACAATTCTTCTATTTAATTGGCATAAAATGCTTAGAATATGCTTGTGAACGCTTATAGAAAATAAATTTTTTCTCGTATAAACAAAATAAATATATTAGATAAGGCGAACACATCCATATAATTATAGCATTATACGGTAGTTTTTTGAAGGAGTTATTACATTTTTAAGTAATTAAAGCAATTTATGTGTTGCGTTTACGAAAAAAGTGGCTCTTTTGATACATTTTAGTTTTTCAGGATGCTTTAAATAACTCTGTTTTTATTAAAATGTGTATTAGAAGCAGATACTAAAAAAGGCTCTGCCAAAGCAGAGCCTCTTAGTAAAATCTGAGATTAGTTTTTATCACCAGCCGGTGTAGTAGTAGAAGAAGGTCATACCGATGGTAACAGCCATAGCACCTAACATGGGGATTGCAGTACGTTTTACCAGATCAAAGGAGGAAACCTCGCCCATACCGGAGGACACAACGATAACTGCAGTGATAGGAGACAGGTTACGCATGATGGAAGCTGCAAAGTGCATAGGCAACAGCATCAGTACGGGATGACAACCAGTAGCAGCAGCTACTGCAGGAGTCAGAGCAGCAAACGCAAAGAATGGAGCGTTGCCAGAACCCATAACGATTGCAGAGA
>USBG01000122.1 GCA_900552855.1 uncultured Phascolarctobacterium sp.
TAACATTTTTTCTTTTCTAGTAACATCCAATCCTGAACGCTGCCAACTACACTCCATTGCTCCTTATTTTGCCTTTTAAACTCATTAAAATATTTATTTTTTACTACTACCTGATTATATTCCTTGCTTTCCAGTATTTTATAGGGCATAACGTTTTTGCTGCTCCAGGACATTTTTCTGGGCAAGTAACTGTATACAGAATTTTTATTTACTAGCCTATATAATAGCTTATTACTATAAAAAACCGCTGATGTTGGGTAAGAGCCATAGGTGCAAACTATTTTGGCTTCATCCTGCTGTAGCAGTATTCCTAAATCCTTAGCTGACCGCTTTTCTGTTAAAGAAATAGCCACTGAATAAATTAAGGCTAAATAAAAGCACCAGCATAATATTCCTATGCCAACCATTTTACTACGTCCTGCCAAATCAAGCAGACGATAGCATATTGTTCCAACAATAAGGCTTAGTGGCAGTAAATACAGCTCTCGTAGCTCCAGCACCTCTTTATTGCCAAGTATCCATGCTGCAGTCAATACTAAAGCAAAAAATCCACCTATACAGGTTCTATAAATATTATTACAGCCATTATCTCCATACTTATCTAACAGATGAGCAATTACAATTGCCATAGGAAACAAAAGCGGATAGGTATAGGTTATATACTTGGTTGCCATACATTGAAAAAATACGAAAATCGTAACACTCCATATAATTAGAAACAGCTCTCTATCTGCTAAGTGCCACTTTCCTTCACGATGCTTTTTCCATAAAACCCACGGCAATAAAAAGCTCCATGGAAAAAGTGCCAGCAAATTGACAAGTGTATAGTAATAAATAACATTATCCCTAGGATGTTCAGATACTGTTGCTCGCAAATAATTATGCACACCAAAAAACATATTGATAAAATTTTCGCCATGCAGCTGATACATAGCTATATACCATGGCATTGCCAATAATAAAAATAGACTCAAGCCTGTAAATAATTTACAACGCTTAATTATTTGCCAATCCTGTTTCCACAACAAAAATATAATTATAACAAGTCCGGGAAGCAGCACCCCAATTGGTCCCTTAGTCAAAACAGCAAGAGCCGAGCTAGCATACATCAAATACCAGTCCCTTGCTAAACCATCGCGATAGCCTAAATAGAAAAACAAAAGCGTTGCACTAAAAAATAAAAATAAAGCTGCATCAGTTATAATGGATTTACTAATAAGAAAAAACTCTAGGCTCGTTAATAGAACAAAGCCGCTTAACCAGCCTGTCCGTTCATTATACAGCCTTTTTCCTCCATATGCAGCCAGTGCCAACCCTCCCAGACCAAGTAGAGCAGGAAAAAAGCGTGCACCAAACTCTGTAAAGCCAAAAATCTTAAAGCCTAAAGCTGTAAGCCAATAAAAAAATATCGGCTTATCAAACCAATAGTGACCATATATTTGTGGCGATAGCCAATCATTACTAAGAACCATTTCCTTTGCAGTTAAAGCATAATTAGCTTCTACATTATCTGTAATCAATAGACTATCGTTACCAGCAAATAAAAGCAGCAGTGCCATAAACAATAAAAGCACCCAATATTTTCTATGCATAAAAAAGCCTCCTTAATTCTGTTAACTGCAAGTATATACCTGCATTCTTAATACAGCTTGAAGGAGGCCTTCATCTTTATTTAAGATATTATCGTTTTGAATGTAACCTGCATAATTGTACCACTGGGTTTATTATCCTTAATTGTTATTACTGCGCCATGCTGCTTAGCAATTTCCTGTGCCAAGGAAAGTCCTAAACCAAAGCCACCCTGACTGCGGCTGCGTGCCTTATCAACTCTGTAAAAGCGGTCAAATACACGCTTTTTATCATCGTCTTTAATACCCTCGCCTTCGTCGGCAACCTCAATTCTTATATGTTTATTGTTTTTAAAGAGACGCAGCGTTATTTTGCTGTTACAAGGAGAATACTTTATAGCATTATCCAATAAAATTACTAATAATCTTTTTATACTTTCCCCATCACCACGTAAGTAAAGATTGGGCTCTATAAAGCTGGCCAGCTCTATATCCTTATTTTTGGCCAATAGCTCCATTTGCATATTAACAGCTTCACACAAGCCACTTAAGTCCATACGCTCCCAAAGCAAGGACTCATCAGCCTGCTCACCTCGTGCCAGCTCCATAAGCCTTTGGATTAGCCTACTCATGCTGTTTACCTCATTTCCAAGCATCTGTAGTGAATCATTGGCAAAGCTGCTATACCTGCTCTCTTCATCCTCCTGTAATGCTGTTACTGCCAGCTTCATTACGGACAAGGGAGTTCTCATTTCATGAGAAGCGTCTGCTGTAAACTGCTTTTGCTTTTCGTACATATTCTTTATGGGGCTTATATTAATTCCTGCTAACCAATAGCTTATACCACAAGCACCTAATACGAGCATAAAGGCTATACAAAGCAATATAAACAGCGTCTTATAGGCAGCATTATAATAAAATTCAATATTTTTGAACATATATAGCTTGCCTATAACAGTCTTATCCTTTTTGACTGGTACCACTGCTGAAAGATATCTATATCGCTCGTTTGAAGCATTATTATCCACACCATGCATTCTTAAAATTCTAGTACTTTCCAGCTCCTTAGGCCAATCATTTTTATGACTATAAATAGCTCGTCCCTCCGGACCACTGCCAAGCTGCTCTAAAATAACGTTTTTATTATCCATGGTAACAAAGTAAGCAAACATGCTTCCATCCTTAAGCGATGTCTGTGAGCAGGGAAGCTCGCCACTATTAAGCCATTCCTCCGCCTCATGGTAAGCCTGCGCCACCAGCTCCTCCTTTTCATGGCTGGCGATTTCCCACCAAATAAAGGTATAGGCCGCTCCTAGGATAGCAATAATTATGGTACTAAAAATAGCAGTATAAATTACTGTCAGCCTTCTGCGCAGCCCTTCAAAGGCATCATTCCACATAGTACCCCACTCCACGCATAGTTTTTATGAGCTCCTCATTGTTTAGCTCCATTATTTTTTTACGCAGCATACGGATATGCACATCAAGATTATTGTCGCTTACATTGCTTTCTAAGCCCCAGATTCTGTCCTGAAGCACCTCTCTAGGCATAACATGACCCTTGTTGCGTAAAAGCATTTCTAAAAGCTTATATTCCCTAGGACGCAGCTCCACTCTGTCATCCTTATATACAAGGCAATAGGTTCCAGCATCCAAAACATAATCTCCATATCTAATATTATTTTCTACGTATTGTGTTTTACGACGACCAAGTGCATTAAGCCTAGCTACCAGCTCTTCCATATCAAAAGGCTTAACCAAATAATCATCCGCACCGGCATTTAAGCCCTGAACCTTATCAGCAACAGTATCCTTAGCCGTAAGCAGCAAAATATTGCCCTGATACTCCTCTTCACGCAGCCTTTTGCACAGCTCTATACCACTTATATATGGCATCATCCAATCAAGAACGATTACATCATAGCCATCGCTATAAACCTTTTCATAGGCCTCTTTGCCATCAGTAACCCAGGTTACAGCTATATTTCGCTTGCGTAGCATAATACTAAGGAGCTTGCCTAAATTTAAATCGTCCTCAGCTAATAATATTTTCATCTGCTACTCACCTCTTTATCAGCTTTATTCTTTTAACATTACGCCACTTATCTTAAATAAATCTTAAACAATACGCTAAAAATAATAATGGCTGTCGGCGCAAAATACCGACAGCCTTAATTTTATTTCTGTTTAGCAGCAATATCCCTCATGCAAAATACAAGAGAATCATTTCCACGATGATTCATAATGCACTCGCAGCATTTGCCATGACGAGGACAGGTTGTTTTGGGACAGGTGCAATTTTCTTCATTACAACGTTCTTTTTCCATAATCTTACCTCCAATTATTTTAAGCCAAAGGAACGATAGCTATTAAGCTCCAATGCAAGCTCTGCTAGCTTTTCCTTATTATTATGCAGCATCATGTTGATTGCCCAAACAGAATTTCCAGCATCATCAGTTGTACGAGATGCCTGCATAGGTCTGCGTTGACCAACAAACTCAACTAAGCCTTCGCCCTCTAATACAAGTGCCATATCCTCACGCTTATAGCCTTCTAAGCCTAAATCAGAAAACATAACAGTAATCATCAGCATGTCATCCATACGCCAGCACTCTAAGCGATAGCCACGGCCATCACTCATAAAGCCCAGCTTGTAGCCAACGTCCTGTACACCGTCTTCATCAGGCTCATAGGGTGAAGGAACATAATCAATTCTAGTAGGTGTAGGAAACTTTTTTATAAGCATTATTCTTCTCCATAGTTTTTGTTTTATTATAGCATGTTTATAGAAAGTGATAAAGCAAAAGCTAAGCTTTTCCCGTATTTTGCATAACAAAAAAGCTGCTAGGCAGCACTCCCGAGGGAGCACTGCACTTAGCAGCTTAATTTATATTGGCTTATTCTTCCGGATGGTCAAGATTAAATTTAACCTTGATGTCACGGTAGCGGCTCATGCCAGTACCTGCCGGAATCAGCTTACCAATGATAACGTTTTCTTTGAGACCA
>USBG01000123.1 GCA_900552855.1 uncultured Phascolarctobacterium sp.
CAGGTTCGAATCCTGCCGGGGCCACCATTGAAATTAAACGACTTCTTCGGAAGTCGTTTTTTTATTGCCTAAAATAAGCATTTCTTGTATTCAACATAACAGCTGCTATATAATAATGCTAAGAATACGCAGCATCATTGGAGGTGTTATTTATGAAAAAGCTTCTTTTAGCACTATGCCTAATGCTCACAAATACAGCTTTGGCTGCACCAACTCTAGCTGTTGATTTTAAGCCACCTACAACAAGTCTATCACCTGCACAAAAGGTTATGCTCAAGGAACGAATTGCCCTTAGCCGTGTATCTAAGGATGGCTACTATAAAGGCATCTTTTTAGCAGGCAGGGTCAAAGTAGTAGAACACTTTCCTGACATAAACGTAAAAATCGATAACTACTTCCCTGATTTATATGTTAGGCGTGTGAACAGTAATCCTCTTGAAATTGGCGAATGGCAATTTGTAGATAGTTTCGAGGACTTTAGCATTAAATTTGTGGAGCATTTTGAAGACATTTCTATAAAATTCAATGATCATTTTCCTGGTGTCAACTAAAAATAACCATCTGATGTCACTCAGATGGTTATTTTTGCGTATATAGCTTTTTCCCTAAAAATTTCTAATTATACTTGTCTAATCATGGTATCACACCTGCATACGGAAATAAAATTCTTGCTATGCTTCGCAGCAAAGCATAGCTACTAATAATCAACCTACATCATCTTTTCCATAGTACGCACCATGTTATTAACCTTAGTATTTTTATTAAACCACTTGGAAAATATAGAATTTCAAATAATTGGTTTCTGGCACATTCCATAGTATGGGATGGTCAGGGCCTTGTTGACGCGCCTCAATCTGCCTGAGAGAAACATTAGCATCCTTAGCCGCTTCGCGGAGCATTTCCACAAAAAACTCTTCCTTCATAAAGTGAGAGCAGGAACAGGTTGCAAGATAACCACCACGAGGCAACAGCTTCATAGCCTTAAGGTTGATTTCCTTGTAGCCACGGATAGCATTTTTTACAGTACTGCCAGATTTTGTAAAGGCAGGAGGGTCCAGAATAATGAAATCATATTCTCTAGAACGCTCATTAGCCAGCTTAGTAAGCAAATCAAAAACATTTGCCTGCAGGCCATGCATAACATCTGCATAACCGTTGATTTCCGCATTATGGTCTGCCATTTGTACTGCTTCAGCACTAATATCCACAGCAGTTACAGCTGCAGCACCACCCTGAGCAGCGTTCAATGCAAAGGAGCCGGTATGAGTAAAACAGTCCAATACATGCTTACCCTTAGCAATTTTGGCAATTGCCTGACGATTATATTTTTGGTCTAAGAAGAAGCCTGTCTTTTGGCCATTTTCCACGTCCACAGTATATTTAATACCATTTTCTACAATTTCAGCAGTTACAGCGCCAGGCTCTGGGGTCAGCTCGGACTGGAACCAGCCCTTGTTCTCCTCCATGCCTTCTAATAAACGGATTTTAACATCATTACGCTCGTACAAGCCACGAATATCCTGCCCCATCTCACGCATAATCTTAATCAGCATATTAAACAGCATTTCCTTACGCATTTCAGTACCTAAAGAAAGAGTTTGGGTAACAAGAATATCATTAAAACGGTCAACAGTTAAACCAGGGAACTGGTCAGCCTCACCAAAAATAAGACGACAGCATTTAAAATCAGTTTCTCCCATAACTGTTAAACGATAATCCAGCGCATAACGCAGGCGACGCTCCCAAAAGGCTTCGTCAAATTTATCATTTGTATTGGTGGAAATTATACGAACACGGATTTTAGAATTGTCATTAACAAAGCCAGTACCCAGATATTTACCCTTACTTGTTACTACGTCAACCAAATCGCCATTTTGATATTCACCTTCAACATTAGTAACCTCATCACCATATACCCAGGGATGACCGCCTCTAGCAGCACGCTCTCCCTTAGGAGTTATATAAAACTTAGGATATTTACGCATTTTTTTACCTCGCTCACATAAAATAATAGTTCTTTAAGCTTAATATAAATACAGTATAGCATATTTTTTCCATAACTGTCGATAAGCCAACAGCACAGGAAAAATGTCAAAATAGGCCTATATTTTTTCTAAACAACCTATCTTTAAGCAAATTAATATGCCAATTATAAATACTATATAAGCCAAAATTTTCTAAAAGCACTTAATAAAATTCAGTAAACCGCCCAATAATAGTATTGTTTCTAAAAATTAACGAAAACACTAGCACAATTTTTATACTTAGCAAAATTTAACATATACTAGAACCGTCCAAACTATAATTATACCAAGTTTTCGCCTATAGCTTCACAGGAATTTCCTTAGTAATATTTAAGCTGTCCACTTCTACATCGCACTCATAGGCATAAATTTGTACCCCTGCATTTTTAGCATTACCCAAAGCCTCACCAAACTCAGCATGAGTTTGCCAGTTAGGTGTAAAATATTTCATTCCACTCATCTGCACTACAAAGATAATAGCACATTCATAGCCCTCCTGCGCCAGCTCTGCAAGCTCACGCACGTGCTTAACACCACGCTCGGTGGGTGCATCAGGAAATTTCACTACGCCATCCTCTTCAAGTGTTACTCCCTTGATCTCAACAAACATCTTCTTTGCTTCTGTTTCCAAATAAAAATCAAAGCGAGAATCACCATGAGTATATTCAGGCTTCAACAGTGTCATATGACCAAAAGGTTGCTTTTCCTTGAGCCATTCCTGTACTACCTTGTTAGGTGCTTGGGAATCCATATTAATCAAGAGCTCACCCTTCTTTACGGCAATGAGGGAATACTTAGTCTTACGTTTTTCGTTATCATGATGCTGCACGTAAATAGTACAGCCAGAAATAAGCAACTCCTTACAACGACCTGTATTTTTTACGTGGCAAACCTCTTCCTTGCCATCAACCTCTATATAAGCAATAAAACGGTTAGGACGTGCCAAAAAGCGCGCTTCCAGCATATTATTATATTTCATTTTTACCTCATATTTTTATTACTAGCCTACCACTAACGATATTCCTTAATACAAAGAATCGCTTTCTGTACTTTTTCGCTAAGGTTAAATATTATCCGAATTTCATAGGTTCAGTATAAACGTATTTCTTATGTAATAAGCTATAGGATTATTATTGTTTACATAAATTTCATTTAATTATGTACCCAACCTTGTCTTTCTCAAACAACTTTATTGTGTACTGCAGCCTATTTTTTATACTTCCACACTATTAAGGCCTGTAGCACAAAAAGCACTACAGAAATAATTATTAATAGCTGATGCGCCGTAAATGGCTTAAAGTACCAGCTCATCTTAACTAAATCAGAAGAATCAACTGCAATCCACGAGGAGATAAAGCTCATAATATTACCAAAGTAAACCAAGCTTCCATAGCCTATTTTGATAGCTGTCCAGCATAATCCCAAAAAGGCTGCAACCATAGCACCATAGGACAACATAGCAAAGCCTGATAAATCTCCATCCAGCGCCAAAAACACATAGGGAATAATATAAGCAATTAAAAGCATTGCCTTTGTTAAAAATTTATCCATAGGAACCTCCGTTCTTTATATTATCATACCCTAAAATTGTCCTTACCACAACAAAAAACGGCACAGTCAAAGCCGTGCCGTTTAGATGCTTTTATAAAGTTTTACATTACCTGTTATCCTACAAATCAGAATGCAGGAACAACAGCGCCTTTGTATTTGTCTTCGATGAATTTCTTCACTTCAGGAGATTGCAAAGCCTTCATCAGCTTTTGAATTTCCGGACGAGCTTCGTCACCCTTACGAACAGCTACAATGTTAGCATAAGGAGATTCTTTAGGCTCAGTGAAGAGAGAATCCTTAACAGGATTCAGATTTGCTTCCATAGCAAAGTTAGAGTTAATTACAGACAAATCAGTGTCATCCATAGAACGAGGCAGCAAAGCAGCTTCGATTTCGATGATTTGCAGCTTTTTATCGTTACCAGTAATATCGCCAATAGTAGCTTTAACGCCAACACCTTCTTTCAAGGTCAGCAGTTTAGCGCTTTCCAGCAGTGCCAGTGCACGACCGCCATTAGAAGGATCGTTAGGAATGGCAATTTTAGCGCCATTAGGAATGTCACTAAGATTTTTGATAGTCTTAGAATAGATACCCATAGGTTCAATATGTACTTTACCAGCGGAAATCAGAGGCATATTACGTTCGCTAGCAAAATTTTCCAAATAGGGTTCATGTTGGAAGAAGTTAGCATCCAGCTCTTTATCATTCAAGGACAGGTTGGGCTTTACGTAATCGCTAAATTCAATAATTTGCAGATCAACGCCTTCTTTAGCTAAAGAGCCTTTGATTTGGTTGAGGATTTCTGCATGAGGAACAGCAGTTGCACCAACCTTTACTACAGCCTTACCATCAGCAGCTTTCTTTTCGCCACCGCCACAGCCTGCTGCTACAACAGCAAGGCTTACTAATGCCAATAATGCAACCAATAATTTTTTCATAATACTTCACTCCTTATATTACTTAACACATCTCTAGAGTATCTTAACAAGAAAAAAA
>USBG01000124.1 GCA_900552855.1 uncultured Phascolarctobacterium sp.
AGAATATGCTTTGCCTGGAACACAAGAGCTGGCTGATAATGCTGTTGCTGCTATGCAAGGTAGAAAGGCTGTGCTTTTAGCTAATCACGGTGCAGTGTGCTGGGGAAAAAATTTAGAGGATGCATTAATCGTAGCAGAGATTTTGGAAAAAGCAGCGCAAATAGCCATTATCTGTCAATCTGCAGGTGGTGCGGTTGAATTGTCAGATGAAGATGCGGACATTATGCATAGCTTTTACAAAAAGCATTATTCTAAACGACAAATGGGAGAGGAGTAAATCCTTTTCTAGATTTATAAGTATGAAGTGGTGGTGCTGATTTGAGTAAGGTACTAATTAAAAATATTGAGCTGTTGAACACTCCTAATGGTGAAATGTATTGCATTGCAATAGAAGATAAAAAGATCGTAGCTATTGGCAAGGAAGCTTCTGTAGATTTTGCAGCTGATGAAATTGTTGATGGTAAGGGTAAGCTGGCAACAGCGGGTATGGTCAATACCCATGGCCACGTTTCTATGACACTGCTCCGTAGCTATGCTGATGACATGGCACTTATGGATTGGTTGGAAAATAAAATTTGGCCTATCGAAGGTAAAATGGACTCTGATGATATTTATTGGGGTGCTATGCTTGGCATTGTTGAAATGTTAAAGGGTGGTACTACTGCATTTGCTGATATGTATGGTCCTAATATGGAACGTGTTGCTGAGGCTGTTGCTGAAACCGGTATGCGTGCTAATCTTTGCCGTGGTCTGATTGGTGTTGCTCCTGATAAGGATGTAAAACTGGCAGAAAACGATGCTTTAGCAGAAAACTGGCAAAACTACGATGAAGGTCGTATCCGCGTATCCTATGGTCCTCATGCTCCATATACTTGTCCTTTAGATTATTTGGAAAAGGTTATTGCGGCTGCTAAAAATCACAATGCAGAGCTACAAATGCACCTTTGCGAAACTAAATTTGAGGTTGAAAGCTATAAGAATGAGCACGGCATTACTCCAATTGAAATGATGGATAAGCTAGGTATGTTTGATTTAGGTACTATTGCAGCTCACTGCGTACATCTGACTGATAATGATATGGATATCATGGCAGCTAAAAATGTACGTGTAGCTCATAATCCTCAAAGTAATCTTAAGCTGGCAAGTGGTATTGCACCTGTAGAAAAGATGCTAGCTAAAGGTATTGTTGTTGGCTTGGGTACTGATGGCGCATCTAGTAACAATAACTTGGATATGCTTGAAGAATGCCGCGCCGCAGCTATGCTTCATAAGGCAACAAGCTTTGACCCGCTGGTTGTACCAGCTGCTAAGGCTTGGGATATGGCAACTGTTGATGGTGCCAAGGGTTTAGGCTTTGCTGATTGTGGCAAGCTGGAGCCTGGTCAACAAGCTGATATCGTGCTTTGGGATATGCATAAGCCTTATTGGTATCCTCGTCATAATAAGCTGTCTCTTTTAGTTTACGCAGCAAGTGCATATGATGCAGATACTGTATTTGTAGCAGGTCGTAAGGTTGTTGAGGCAGGCAAGTTACTTTCCTTTGATGAGGAAAAGATTTATGCAGAAGCAGAAGCTTGTGCTAAACGTTTATTAACAAAATAAAAACACAATGCCATTCTAGGCTATAAAATGACATTGGAGGAGATTATATGGCAAAAATTATTGAAAAAGCAAATATTGCTGAGGCAGTGTACGAATTTGTTGTAGATGCACCGTTAGTAGCTCACAAATGCCGTCCTGGTCAATTTGTAATTATTCGTACTGATGAATTTAGTGAACGCGTGCCTCTGACTATTGCTGACTTTGATCGTGAAAAGGGATATATTACTCTTATTGTGCAAGCAGTAGGTAACTCTACAAGACATTTATGTGATACCTTTGATGTTGGTGACGACATATTAGACGTAGTTGGTCCTTTGGGCCAACCCTCTGAGATGGGTAACTTTGGTACTGTAGTAGTTGTAGGTGGTGGTATTGGTGTAGCACCTGTTTACCCAATCGCACGTGCTTACCACGAGCTAGGCAACAAGGTTATTTCTATTATTGGTGCACGTAATAAGGACCTTATTATTTGGCAGGATAAAATGGCTGCTATTAGTGATGAGGTTATCGTTACTACTGATGATGGCACCGCAGGTCATAAAGGCTTTGTAACTGATCCCTTAAGAGCAATGCTGGAAAAGGGAGAAAAAATTGATTTGGTTCTGGCAATTGGTCCTGTAATTATGATGAAAAATGTTGCTGCAGTAACCGAGCCCTTTGGTGTTAAAACTACTGCCAGCCTAAATACTATTATGGTTGATGGTACTGGTATGTGCGGTGGCTGCCGTGTAAATGTAGGTGGCGAAAACAAATTTGCCTGCGTTGATGGACCTGAATTTGATGCACATAAGGTTGATTTTGCTAATCTTTTAATGCGTCAGCAAATGTATAAGAATCAGGAAGTTCTGGAATATAGCTGCGGAGGTCACTGCAAATGCGTGGAGGAATGAGAAATGCAATGCCGGAGCAACCGGCAAATGTTCGCAATAAAAACTTTGAAGAGGTAGCTTTAGGCTATACAAAGGAAATGGCGGTTGATGAGGCACAGCGTTGCCTAAATTGTCCTAAGCCTCGCTGCGTAAGTGGTTGTCCAGTAAATGTAGAAATTCCCGCATTTATTCAAGCAGTAGCACACGAGGATTTTGCAGAGGCAATTAAGATTCTGAAGCGTAAGAATAGCTTACCGGCAGTTTGTGGTCGTGTTTGCCCTCAGGAAAACCAATGTGAAAGTAAATGTGTATTGGGTATTAAGGGTGAGTCTGTTGCTATTGGTCGATTGGAGCGTTTTGTAGCAGACTATGCACGTGAGCATGGAATTGATGTGACTAAGGCAGAAGGTGTAGTTCCCAATGGTAAAAAGGTGGCTATCGTAGGTAGTGGCCCTTCTGGCTTGACCTGTGCTGGTGATTTAGCAAAGCTTGGCTATGATGTAACCTTATTTGAAGCTCTGCATGCAGCTGGTGGCGTTCTTATGTACGGTATTCCGCAATTCCGCTTGCCTAAGGAAATTGTTCAGCATGAAATTGCTGCTCTTAAAGAACTTGGCGTTAAGATTGAGGTAAACTCTGTAATTGGTCGTACCTTTACCGTTAAGGAACTGATGGAGGAAGAAGGCTTTGATGCTGTGTACATTGGTACTGGTGCAGGCCTACCTCATTTTATGCAGATTGATGGCGAAAACCTGAATGGCGTATATTCTGCTAATGAATTCCTGACTCGTGTTAACCTGATGAAAGCCTACGAATTCCCCAATGTTGCAACTCCTGTATACGTTGGTAAAAAGGCAGCTATTGTAGGTGCTGGCAATGTAGCTATGGACGCAGCTCGTACTGCAAAACGCTTGGGTGCAGAGCATGTTTATATTGTTTATCGTCGCGGAGAGGACGAAATGCCTGCTCGTAAGGAAGAAATTGGCCACGCTAAGGAAGAGGGTATTGAGCTCCGTCTTTTGAACAATCCTGTAAGCATTAAGGGTGATGAAAAAGGCTGGGTAACTGGCTTGGAATGCGTAAAGATGGAGCTAGGTGAAGCTGATGCAAGCGGTCGCCGTAGCCCTGTAGCTATTAAGGGCAGCGAATATATTCTTGACGTACATGGTTGTTATGGCTATTGGTCAAGGACCTAATCCTTTGATTAAACAAACCACACCTGATTTAGAGGTAAATAAACGTGGTAATATTGTTGCTGATGAAGCTGGTGCAACCTCCATACCCGGTGTATTTGCCGGTGGTGATATCGTAACCGGTGCTGCAACTGTAATCTCTGCAATGGGTGCAGGCAAGCGTGCAGCTATTGCTATTGATGAGTATCTGAAAAATAAATAAGACTTATATAGCTTTAAACGAAATAGTTAACGCCGTTGGAATTGATGTTCCGACGGCGTTTCTGCTTTTTATTATTTTAACGTTAATCGCTATTATTAAGTAGAAATCTTGAAAATAATTTAAAATAAATGTTGACATTACAAATCTATTGTGGTAGACTATGACTCACCTAGCAATAGGAAATTGCATATAGAATAGAGAATGTGGTTAATGCCTTTTAGGCACATAGTTTGTAAAACCTTTCATTCGATTAATGGATTAAGATTACACGCAATAAGTGTATCTTAACGAAGATGAAGAATTCATAGAATTCTCATTTGAAGTAACGCGTATACGCAATACGTGTATCCAAAAATCGAGGTGAAAGGCTTTTTTTATTGCCTTTTTGAGACTAAAGGTTCTTTGATAACCAAATAGAGAACAGCTAGACGCATACACTATAAGCTTAGTGAAAATGCAAATTATAAACTTAACTATTAAACTATAATACTTTTATTTCAAGGAGGAAATAAACTATGCAAACAATTTCTATTTTAGCAATTCCTAAATATAAAGATAGCGGTATGAAAACTGAGGTATTATACCAAGTACGCAGTGATATGTCCGTTGATAACCCTCTTAACTGCTTCTGCAAAGATATGGAATCATCACGCTATTACACTCCTGGCAAGGGATTAAAGCTTCCTAAATGGTTTCCTGAGTT
>USBG01000125.1 GCA_900552855.1 uncultured Phascolarctobacterium sp.
GCGTACAAAGCTATTTAAAGGCCTAAAAGCGACTGGTGTAGTTTGTGAGTGCAAAAGCATTAGAACCTATCAGCTAGGTGATTGGCTTGATGAGCAGGCACAGCAGGAGGGTGGTCGTTTTGACCGCGAGGCCTTAGCTACCATTATGGAATATTTAGCGCCTGTAGAGGAAGCGCCTTTAGCACTGCTGGAGCAGGAGATAAAAAAGGTGGCTGTATATGCTGGTCAGCGTACAACATGGACTAGGGATGATGTTATGGCAGTTTTTGCAGAGCTGCCTGAGGCATCTGGCTTTGCTATTAACAACGCTTTGGCAGAGCGTAATTTACCATTGGTATTGGATTTGCTTGCTGGCGAGCGTAAAAAGGGAACATATCTTTTGCCTTTGTGTGGCTTGATTTTATATCAGCTGCGTCGTATGCTGCGCTTTTTGGAGATGAAGCGTTGTCAATATGACCCAAAGACAATTGGCAGCGAGCTTAAAATTCCTCCTTTTTTGTATAAGCGCTTTGCTGCTCAATGCACACGCTTTAAGGAGTCGCAGCTAAAACAGGCTGTACTTGACGTAGCTCAGGTTAATATTGATTTGCGTAAGGGTGGTCGCGGCTATGCTAGTTTGGAGGAGGCCTTTATAAGATTACTAGGCTAGGAAAGAAGAGTAAAATAGCACTAGACAAAGATATAAAATTTTGTTACAATACAATCAGTCAACGAGGACTTTTCTAAGAGGTATGTTATACCGTTTAGAGGGGTCCTTTTTTGTTATTGAAATGAAATTTTAATTGTCTATGAGAATAAAAGCTAATTGCGAAAGGAGACAGCGGATTATTATGAACAAAAGAGATTTGCTGTATGTTATCAAACCTGAGGATCAACATGAAGAAGCACTGGTGCGACTTTTGGGACAGCACCCGGAAATTAAATTTGTTTCTCTGATGGGTGTGGATTTTGCAGGTAACGATACTGATGAAAAAATTCCTATGAAGATTTTCTTGAATGACATGGGAAAATTTTTAGAGGGTAGTGCTGCTCAAACAGACGGTTCTTCTGTTGTTATGCCTGGTATTGCAACCTTGAACAACGCACGCGTTGATATGGTTGTTGACAAAACTGTAAATTGGTTTGTTGATTACAACTATGAGCATTTTGATGCTGAAAGTGGTCGCATGGTTGGCACTTTGCGTATTCCCTGCTACCTTTTGCACAATGGCTGCTTTGTAGATTCTCGTTCTATTTTGCGTGATACATTAAATTATGTTGAAGAGGAAATTAAGGCCCTCTTCAAAAAGCATCCTGTGATTCCTGGATTGGAGCACATTAATGGCGAAGATATTGAAAAAATTGTTTTCACCAGCGCTACTGAACTGGAATTTTGGGTAAAAACTCCTCGTGAGGATGCATCTATTGAAGCGTTGTCTTCCTCTCAAATTATGCAAGAACAATATTGGCAACGTACTCGTGGCAATGTTCGTACTGCTTTGGAGCAAACCATTGAAGTTCTTGACTTTTATGGTTTAGAGCCTGAAATGGGTCATAAGGAATGTGGTGGCGTTAAAGGACAAATGGATGCTGCAGGTCATATGACTCATGTTATGGAGCAGTTAGAGGTTGACTGGAAGTTTGCTAGTGGCGTACAAACTGGTGATAATGAGCTGTTGGCACGTATCATTGTTAAAGAGGTTTTCCGTATGAACGGCTTAGAGGTTTCCTTCCAAGCTAAACCTATTCCTGGTGTAGCTGGTAGTGGTGAGCACGTTCATGTTGGTATTGCAGCTGTTCTGAAAAATGGTAAATTTGTTAATCTGTTCTCTCCCAAGGATATGCATCAAGAGTTCTTGTCCGCAGTTGGCTATGGTGCATTAATGGGACTTTTGAAAAACTACGAGGTTATCAATCCCTTCATTTCTTGCACCATCGATTCTCTTAATCGTTTGCAGCCTGGCTTTGAGGCTCCTGTTTGTACTGTAACTTCTTTGGGTTTGAGCCCGGATAATCCGTCTCGTAATAGAACTATTTTGGCTGGCCTGATTCGTGATCTGGATAATGATAAAGCAACTCGTATTGAAATGCGTTCTCCTAACCCGTATACTAATACCTACATAGCTATTGCAGTATTCTATCTGGCTTGTCTGGATGGCATTAAGGCTTGTGTGGAATCTGGCAAGGATTTGGCTGCTATGGAAAAGGAAATTTCCAAGCAAGCAGGCAAGGAAGGCTTCTATCTGGAAAAGGATAGACAATACCGTACCGAGGATGACGTATTTGAAGACTTTACTGCAGAAGAGCGTGCAAAACTGTTTGGCAAACCGCCTGCAACAGTATGGGAAAACCTGTGCGCCTTTGAAGAGTATCCTGAAAAAGTTGCAGTGCTTACTCAAGGCGATGTTATGAAACCGCAATTTATTGAATCCTTTAAGCAGGGTGCGTTAATTCGTTGGAAAACTGAACTGCTGAGCCGTCTGCTGCCTGAATATTATCAAGCTGTTGTTGACATGAAGCGCTTGCACGACCAAGAAAACTGTACTGATGGAGACCTTGCTATGTGGCATAAGATTCAAGTGCTGCGTACTAAGCTTGCAAAGGATTCCTTTGATGAGCAAAGCATGTTTACAAGCTTCCGTCGTGCTGCTGCAGAAAATGATTATGATGCATTATCTAAACTGCAGCTGCAAATGGCTGCTGCTATCAGTGAGCTGAAGGATTTGTATCACGATTACAAGCAAAATATCATTGATTAATAGTTGAGAAATAGAATAGGGGCTTGCTTTGAGCAGGCCTCTAATTTTTAGTTTTAATTATTGAGTTAAGTTACAATATATGGTAAAATACTTAAGATAATGGCCAACCATAGGGGTTTGGTCGAAAGAGAGGCGATTGGTTGTGGTGGAGCAGGTGAAGGATGTTCCTGCCTATATTCGCAAAATGTATGGCTACAATTCCTTTATGACCAATTTTGGTGTAAGCATTGACGAGGTCACCTGTGGCGGTGCCGTAGTCAGCATTGAGATTGACCCGTTGAAGCATTTCAATCATCGTGGAATTTGTCATGGTGGTGTTCTGACTGCCTTGTCTGACTCTGTTTTAGGCGTAACTGGAGCCAGTGTCGGAGCTGCTGTGGCTACTTTAAATTTTAGTATGAATTTTATTCGCAACGTACATAGCGCAGGACGTGTGTATGTGCGAAGCAAAATCAGGCATGCAGGCCATACTACTATGGTTATTGAGGCCGAAATGTATGATTCTGAAGAGCATTTAATGGCGACAATACTTACAACCATGTTTATTGTCGGAAGATTTGAGGAAATACCCGCTAAATGGTAGGCCTACGGCTTAACGTGTAAGCTCAGGGGTATGACCGGGGATTTAAGGAGGATATAAATGGATTTTGCATTAAATGAGGAACAACTCGAATTACAAGAAATGGTGAGAGACTTTGTTGAAAAGGAAATTACCCCCTATGCTGCTGAAATGGACAGAGAAAACCATATGCGTGAAGGTCTTTTAGAAAAGGCTGCTGAAATGGGTCTGCTGAACGTTATCGTTCCTGAAGAGCTGGATGGTCCTGGTCTGGATAGCCTTGCTGTTGCAGCTATCTATGAAGAGCTGGGCAAAGGCTGCGCAGGTGTAGCAACCTCTCTGGCTGCTAACTCTTTGGCAACTTTGCCTGTACTGATTGCCGGTACTGACGAACAAAAACAAATGTACTGTGATGTTTTGAACAACGGTGGCCTGGCTGCTTTTGCTTTGACTGAGCCTGGTGCAGGTAGTGATGCTGGCGGTGTATCTACCCGTGCTGTAAAAAATAAAGAAGAAGGAACCTACACTCTTAATGGTACTAAAATGTTCATCACTAATGGTGGTATTGCTGATATTTTCTTGGTATTTGCTAACACTCGTAAAACCGGTGGTATTCGTGGTTTGACTGCTTTCATCGTTCCGAAAGACACCCCGGGCTTCTCCATTGGCAAAAAAGAAGACAAAATGGGCATTCGTCCTTCCAATACCTGCGAGCTGATTCTACAAGATGTTGTAATTCCTGAGTCCTATCGTGTAGGTCGTGAAGGTGAAGGCTTCCGTATTGCAATGAATACTCTTGACAGTGCTCGTCCCTTCGTTGGTGCTGTTTCTGTTGGTATTGCTCAAGCAGCTCTGGATTGTGCAGTTAAATATGCTAAAGAGCGTCGTCAATTTGGCCAACCTATTGCATCCTTCCAAATGGTTCAAGCTATGATTGCTGATATGGCTATGAAGGTTGAAACTGCTCGTCTGATGGTTCAAAAATGCTGCTGGATGCGTGACCAAGGTATGGAATTCTCTAAAGAGGCTGCTATGGCTAAATGCTATGCTGCTGACGTTGCTATGGAAGTAACCACTGATGCTGTTCAAGTAATGGGCGGCTACGGCTATTCCAGAGAATATCCTGTTGAGAAGATGATGCGTGATGCTAAAATCATGCAAATCTATGAAGGCACCAACCAAATCCAACGTTTGGTTATCGCTAACAAAATCCTGTACTAATATAGACCTTTTTAGGGACTGCTTCGGCAGTCCCTTTTTGTAT
>USBG01000126.1 GCA_900552855.1 uncultured Phascolarctobacterium sp.
TAAATTCTTACCAGAAGGTACATTAGGGCAGCTTATGACTATTACTATAGAACTTATAGCTACATCAATAATGGTTTGCTTTATGGTTACGTTTATTCAAGATGCAGATCCTAATAGTCTATATTCTATTGTTGATGAAAACGGACATTTAGATTATTTGGATAGCATTACTGTAACAAAACACAGTAAAATATGCTTTGGACTTTGGGCACTGGCTTTCATAACAGCTATTGTACCTAAGAAAATAGCACAATTAATGGGTGGTAAATTTGAATTGCGTTAGGAAATTTATTGTTGGTATATCTTTTTTTATACTTTCGGTCATGGCTTTGAATACCTGTTGTGGCCCTCTTGTTTGGGAAAATTTAACTGATTCCGGTCCTCATGGAATATATGTCTATTCTCTTGATCAAGAGCTGCATTATGGGGATTGGTGTGTAGTTAAGCTACCATGTTCTGTGATGAAATTAGGTGTCGATGAAGGATATAAACTTATCAAGAAAGTAAGAGCTTTTGAGGGAGATACTTATGAGGTAAGCAATAATAAACTTATTGTTAATGGGGTAAGCTATCCTATCACTAGAGCTGATTATCTTCCTCAAATAAAAAACGGACAATATATTGTTCCTGCTAACCATCATTTATACCTAAATGATTATCATTTATCATTTGATAGCAGATATTTTGGCCCTGTTTCAAAAGATAACCTACAATGTAAAGTTATGTTGATATGTGATTATGATAAATTAAATCAGTGGATTGCAAAGTTAAGGAGCTGGTTTGCATGAAGAAAATTATATCTTTAACAATATGTGGTTTTATATTAGCTGCCACGCCTTTGGCTGCAGCCAAATGGCATTATCCGATTCATCCAGGAGACCACGTTTTTGATGCTGTCCGCTTTGCTGATTCAGTAAGAGAAACTGCCCAGATGATAAAAAATGTTCAGCAAAGTTATGAAAAACTACGTAACGCCGGTATTTATAACTTAGCAGTAAATGTAACTGAATTTGGAGAGAGTTATAATAAAGCTGCTTTGAAAATTAATGAACTTGCAGAAAACAACACAATAATCAATATCAATAATAGTTTTAAAGATTATGAGAGCTATAAAAATATCAGCATCAATGAAGCTATGATAGATAATGGAGAAATAGAACACAGGCTACGAGCAGAAGCTTCAGAACGAAAGCTATCTGTCCTTCAGACAACACGTGAAGCTTTGAGTAATGTGAATCAACGTAGTAATGAATTAAATAGAGTAGTCACTAATAATGATGAAGGCGTTTTGGCTGAGCATCAGAAAGCAAATGCTGTAGCAATCATTAATGAAATTAATAAAATAGATTATATTCGGATGAACAGTGCATCATTTGCAGATGATTTACAAAGTCAAGAAGAAACATTTGCTGCAGAACGCCTAGAAGAAGCAAAGCTTGCGAAAGCTGCATTCAAAGCCTATGATCCATACCATCCTACTGAGGAACAGCGATTGAATATGAATAACTCGTCTAAAGATTTAGGCTTTTTACGTGTGGAGAAATAAAAATAGCTGTCACGAGTTCGTGACAGCTATTGTATTAGAGATTAGAGTGCTTTCATTATAGCTATTATAAGAGTTGTTATACCGAAGAGAATAGCGATTCCAATAGATGTTTTTAGAAACAACCATACATACTTATAACAATTTATTGTTGCTATAACTAATGTCAATATTCCTAATGCTTTAAAGTCTATTTTTAAGGCTGCGAAACCATATCCTATAAGAATGAATACTAAATAAATGCCATAAAGATACAAGGAAAAAAGAACAGAATTTTTAAGTTTGATAATAAATTCGTAAATTGAATAATGCCAAACTTCTGATGTTTTATGGTGAACGTATCCGTTTCTATCAACCCATTGGTATTCTTCGTAATCTGGTTTATATTCTTTATCTTCTTTTTCCCATTTAGTCCATGTCTCTTTAAAATTCATTCATTATCACCTTTTTAGTGTAAAACCTACTTCATTTGGTATTTGCCGAAAGGTCTAGGAGTTTTCATAGTTTGAAATTGCAAGTCTTTGTTACGCTTTAATTCGTTATTTAAAGCAAGAGAAGAATGCCATCTTTTTTTCTCATATTCTAAATCATTTTTTGTTTTTAAGTAGTCATTGGTAAGTTTGCTATCAGAATTAGAGTATTTTTCCATTTCAGCAAGTTTTGCTTCCGCTTTTTTATAAGCTTCATCAAATTTAGCTACATTCTCGTCAGTAGCTTTAATGGTTTTAAAGGTATCAGTAATTTGCACTAATTCTTTTTTTGCGGTATTATACTTTTCCTCTTCACCGCAGCCTGCAATAGCAAGTACGCTAAAAATCATAAGAGCTACTAGTAAAATTCTTTTTAAATACATTATAAAATCCCCCTTTTACTCCTTTTTATTGTTAGCCTGTACATAGGCTGATATAACAGTGTTAATAAACTCTTTGCCCGGTTCGTCTAGCTGTTCGATCATGTTTATTGTTGAAAGCATTGCAAAACCATTTGATAAATAGCTTTTTACTTTAGCTTCATCAATAGTTCCTAGCATAAGCCAGTTCATATCACATCCTAAGTTAGCTATAGCAAGCAATATCTCTGCACTAGGACGAGATTTACCTTTTTCAATAGTTGAATAATAGCTTTGTGCTTTGCCAAGTTTAGCAGCAAACTTAGCCTGACTTAAACCTAAAGAATTCCTATAAATTTTCAAGCGGTCACAAACGGCTAACCACTCAGTGTTCATTTCATTAGAATTATCTTGTTTCATATCAATAATCCAATCCTATATCATATAATTAATAATATTTTATCACAAATTACTATAATTTACAATGAAAATAAGAGCTTTAAGAATAGATACATATAGAAATCAAAGGAGTGTTGTTCATGGAAATTAAGCAATTAATTATCGCTGAAAAAGCAGATATGGGGCGGGCGATAGCAGATTTTCTTTGGCCCAATAAAGCTTACGTAGATAAGCAGCGTTATTTAGAAAAAGATGGTATCGTTGTATCATGGGCTGCAGGTCATTTATATTATCTAGCAGCACCAGCTGAATATGGATATTCTAGTTGGAATTATTATCCAGTTTACCCAGATAATGATAAATGGATTATCAAACCTTATGCTAATAAAGTAGCTCAGTTAAATACGCTAAAAGAGCTGTTGAAGTATGCTAAAGAAGTAATCCATGCAGGAGATCCAGATAGGGAAGGTCAAGCTATAGTAGATACAATATTAGAACAATGTCAGTACAAAGGTATTGTTAAACGATTAATGCTGAGTGCTAAGGACGACATTTCTCTAAAACGTGCTTTCGCAAATTTGGATGATAACAAACATCACTACAATATGTATTTGTCCGCACAGGCTCGTGCTAGAGCAGATTGGTTAGTTGGAATGAATCTATCCCGGTGTTATCAAGAACAGGCAAAGAAATTCGGACTTAATGAGCGTTGGCGTGTAGGACGTGTTAAAATGCCTACGCTGGCTTTGGTAGTACGTAGGGAACGTGAACTACAAGGGTTTAAGAAGCACTATTATTATGAATTGGAAGCAATATTTGAAAAAAATAACATACCTATAAAGGCTAAGCTGATGCCATCCCAAAATATAAACCTAGATGAAAATGGCAAAATTCGTGAAAAATCTGTCTTGCAAGCTATTATGACAAAGGTAAAAATGTCTAATGGTATAGTTAAATCTTATAAAAACACTAAAGGAGAGGAATATCCTCCATTACCGTATTCTATGGATAAGCTGCAGGTAGAAGCTAATAAAAAGTATAAGCTATCTCCTAAAAAGGTATTGGATATAGTGGAGTCACTGTACTTAGCAAAAGTTGTTTCCTATCCTCGTTCAGATTGTAACTACATACCAAAATCACAATTAGAAGATGCCCCCCGTATTATGGCTGCGTTAGATAAATATGGTATAAAAGAATCCACAAAGGCTGATATAAAATTTGTTGGTAAAGCATGGGACGATAGTAAAATTACTGCCCATCATGCCATTATTCCTACTGGTGTTGTTCCAAGTAATTTATCTGATGAACAAGATAAAGTATATCGTCTTATCGCAGAAAGGTATATTATGCAATTTCTGCATCCTTGTAAATTTGAGAAAGCAGAATATACCATAATGGCTAGTGATGAAATGTTTAAGGGAAGTGCTAAAAGAATTTTAGACTACGGATTCAAAGGTACATCTATGGCAGAAAAAGCTACTGATGATAAAGATGTTATTGTTGATAGTATTCCTGTTCTTTCTGAGGGTGAAACATTAAATCCAGCAAGAGAATGCAGAATTTTAGACAAAGAAACTAAACCACCTAAACGCTATACAGCAGGTACACTTATTAGTGCAATGACAGATATTTGGCGTTATATGGATATAAATAATCCTAATAGGGAAAAACTAAAGAAAATAAAGGGCTTAGGAACTCCTGCTACTAGAGATAGTATTATAGAGGATCTGTTAGCGACTACTGTTAATGGTAAGAAAACCAGG
>USBG01000127.1 GCA_900552855.1 uncultured Phascolarctobacterium sp.
CATCTGTAAAAACAGTTCCGTTATCCAAAAGCTCCTGCAAATTGGTGCCATGAATGTATTCTTCTATAATTATTGTTTCATGGTCATCTTCTACAGCAAAGTAAATATGGGGCAAATATTCGCATTCAAGTCTTTGTAGCTCCTTATAAGGCAGATTAGTTAATGCTATTCTTTTACGCACATAAATAACATTATCAAGACCTTTAACTATCTCTGTGCTACTGCCATCTGCTTGCTTAAGCACAGAAACAGAACTAAAGCCTTGCAGAAGAAAATTTATACTACCTTCCATATCCCTTCTCCTTAAATCTATGTTATATTAATTCTATCATACTTTTATAAAAAGAGGTGCCACATGGATAAGACTACTGAAGATTTAACTAATGAAATAAATAGCATCAAATCTGCGAAAAAACTGGAAAAATTTCTTGACAATAACTCCAAAGAGCAACAGACTAACCCCATCCAATATCTTTTAGACACTATTGCTAAAAAAGGCATTAGAGAATGTGATTTCCGCAAGGATACACAGCTTGATTCAGCTAGGCTGTCCCACGTAATGAGTGGCAGCAGACCACTGTCTAGAGAGCTGTGCCTTGTTTGTGCTATCGCCGGCAAATTTACGTCTGAGGAAGCCAACTATCTTTTAAAATACAGCGGCAACAAGCAGCTCTATATGCGTGACAAGCGTGACTCCATCATCTTTTTTTGCCTGCAAAACGGCAAAAACCTTATGGATACTAACTTCATACTCGAAGAACTTAATGAAACCATCATCCCCGCTCCCAGAAAATAATACTTTGACTATAAACACCACCAAAAAAACCGTCCTGCCTCAAATGAGACAGGACGGTTTTTGCATCACAACAATATTCAATTTTCTCTTAACAAATCACGCTGCGTTCTTTTCGCTGGCCCTAAGCGCTTTATCAGCCTTATCAACCTCTACTAAAAAGTCTACCAGATTAGTAATTTCCTTTAGCTTCCATGTGCCATCCTGCAGCTCTGCCATTTTTACCTTCAATTCAAAATCCTTGTTGAATTTTTTATTATGAAGAGTTAAAGCAACGATGGCTTCACCATTTTCCTTACTTACCACAGTAATATCCTTAAAATCAGCATTCTTTACATCTGCCTTTTCCTGCAAGTCCTCAGCCATTTTAGTAGCCTGATTCTTTTTACTGCTTTGCCCATTATCAACGCCCTTGATTTCCTCTAAAGTCTTTGCTTTAAGCTCATTAACAATGGCTGGCTTCATCATTTGCAAAATTCCCATCTAGAACCTGAAATTAATCAAATTCTAGTCTTGACTTAGCTAATAAAGTTTATTTTTTCCAGTCTCCTGCAATTATTCAAATTCAATAGTTGCAGGGGGTTTAGTGGTGTAATCAAACAGCACTCTGTTGACATGCTTTACTTCGTTGACGATGCGCACTGCAACGGTGTTGATAGTTGCAGGTGGCAGCATGGTTACCTCTGCAGTCATAAAGTCAGTGGTGGTTACAGCACGCAGAGCAATGGCATAATCATAGGTGCGCTCGTCACCCATAACGCCTACGCTACGCATATTGGTCAGCGCTGCAAAGTACTGACTAGGACGCTCCTCAGCAGGCAGCTTAGCAACCTCCTCACGGAAGATGGCATCTGCGTCCTGCACCATAGCTACCTTTTCTGCAGTTACGTCACCAATGATACGAATAGCCAGTCCCGGTCCGGGGAAGGGCTGACGTGCTACCAGATGCTCAGGCAGACCAAGCTCACGACCAGCTTGGCGCACCTCATCCTTAAACAGGTCACGCAGGGGCTCTACAATTTCTTTAAAATCTACAAAGTCAGGCAAGCCACCTACATTGTGATGACTCTTAATGGTGGTGGATTCGCCGCCCATGCCGCTTTCCACGATGTCAGGATAAATGGTGCCCTGAGCCAAATAATCAACAGCGCCAATCTTTTGTGCCTCATCCTCAAATACGCGGATAAATTCCTCACCAATGATTTTACGCTTAGTTTCAGGGTCGCACACGCCTGCCAGCTTCACATAGAAACGGTCACGTGCGTCTACGCACACAAAATTAATGTCAAACTTACCTCCCTCACCAAAAACAGCGCAAACCTCTTCACGCTCGTTTTTGCGGAGCAGACCGTGGTCAACAAATACGCAGGTCAGCTGCTTGCCAATAGCCTTAGCCAGCATTGCTGCACAAACGCTAGAGTCAACACCGCCGCTTAAAGCGCACAGCACCTTGCCGTCGCCAATACGCTCCTTCAGCAGTGCTACAGATTCCTCTACAAAGGAGTCCATCTTCCAGGTACCCTTGCAGCCACACACATTATAAACAAAGTTGCTCAAAATCTTGGTGCCGTTGTCAGTGTGCAGCACCTCGGGATGGAATTGTACGCAGTACAGGCCACGCTCCTTATTTTGAGCTGCCGCTACAGGACAATGAGGAGTGTGAGCAATAATTTCAAAGCCAGGAGCTGCCTTTTCAATATAATCGTTGTGGCTCATCCAGCAAATGTTCTGCTCAGGCAGGTCCTTAAGCAGAGGACTGGTATTATCCATATCCACCAAGGTTTTACCATACTCGCCCTCAGGTGCCTTGCAAACCTTGCCACCTAAAACGTGCATCATCAGCTGGCTGCCATAGCAAATGCCAAAGACAGGCACACCCCAAGTAAAGATTTCTGGGTCGATGGTGGGAGAATCAGGCAGATAAGCACTGTTAGGACCGCCAGTAAAAATAATACCCTTAGGATTTTTAGCCTTAATCTCCTCCAGACTTGCTGTATAGGACAAAATTTCGCAGTAAACGCCACATTCACGCACGCGTCTAGCAATCAGCTGATTATACTGACCGCCAAAATCAATTACCAACACCATTTCCTGCTTCTCTTGAGACATACTTATTCACTCCTTGCTAAAATAGACATGTTATATACATTTAATCCAAATATTTACTAAAATTGATAGAAAAAATTTTATCACAAAGAGCATCAAAAAACAATTAAAGAGAATTTTCTGCAAACTACTATTTTGAAAGAATTTTCTGTCAAAATGCTTTTTACAGATACATTTTTCTCTGTAAAAATACATTAAATTTATTTTCTGTGATTTTATGACTTTATTTTACTTTTTACTTGACAAACTGTACACTTATCGCCATAATAGAGAAAACACAAGCCTCAAATGTTAAATTAATATGTACTAAAGGCAACGAAGGGGAAAATTTATCTGCCATAGCTTTTCAGAGAAACGGCGGTTGGTGCGAGCCGTAATGCAGCAGACAAAGATGCTCACCCCAGAGCCGCCGCTCTGAAGCTTTAGGAGCGGACGCAGGGCAGCGTTACGCCTCCGAAGCACCTTCGGAAACAATGAAGTATAATTTAGGGTGGTACCGCGATTCTTCGCCCCTATCTGCACAGCGCAGGTAGGGGCTTTTCTTATACCTGTAGCTGAATTTCAATATATTGGAGGATGTAACCTATGGGTATGACAATGACTGAAAAAATTCTTGCTAAGCATGCAGGCAAAGCTAGTGTAAGCGCCGGCGATTTGCTGATTTCTCAGGTTGATTTGGTTTTGGCCAACGATATTACTGGACCGCCCGCCATTACTGAATTTGAAAAAATCGGCAAGCCTGTTTTTGATAAAAACAAGATTGCTCTTGTTCCTGACCATTTTTCTCCCTGCAAGGACATTAAGTCTGCAACTATGTGCAAGCGTATGCGCGACTTTGCTCGTCAGCACCAGATAAAGAATTACTTTGAGGTAGGTCGTATGGGTATTGAGCACGCACTGCTGCCAGATGCAGGCCTGGTTGCTCCCGGCGAAATCATCATCGGTGCTGACTCCCACACCTGTACCTATGGCGCCCTCAATGCCCTGAGCACTGGCATGGGACAAACTGACATTGGCGCAGCTATGACCAGTGGCACTACTTGGTTTAAGGTTCCCTCCGCTATCAGGGTTAACCTGACTGGTACCCTGCCCACCTTTGTCCGTGGCAAGGATATTATTCTGACCATAATTGGTATGATTGGCGTTGATGGTGCACGCTACCAAAGCCTAGAGTTTTTTGGTGACGGTATCAGCCAGCTGTCTATGGCGGACCGCCTTACCATCTGTAACATGGCTATTGAAGCAGGTGCTAAAAACGGCATCTTCCCTGTGGACGAGGTCACCAGAGCGTATCTGAACGGCCGCAGCCAGCGCACCCCGGTCTACTACGAGGCCGACCCGGATGCCGAATACGAAAAGACCATCGAGATCGACCTCAGCGCACTGGAGCCCACCGTCAGCTACCCCCACCTGCCCGAGAATATCCATGTTGCCAGCGAGGGCAAGGACATCAAGATCGATCAGGTGGTCATCGGCAGCTGCACCAACGGCCGTCTGGAGGACATGGAAGCCGCCTACAACATCCTCAAGGGCAAGCACATCGCCAAGGGCGTGCGCGGCATCATCATCCCCGCCACCATGGCTGTTTATAAGGAGTGCATCCTGCGGGGCTGGACCA
>USBG01000128.1 GCA_900552855.1 uncultured Phascolarctobacterium sp.
TCAGCACCAGGAGTAATCACCCATTGGCCCTCCATTTTCTTCAGGTCGCCCTCAGTTTGAGCATAAGTAATCTTCAGCTCCTCAGGATAGAAGGTGTCACGCTCGGTCCAAACAATTTTGCGACCATCAACATTGGACACCCAGTGAGAAATGGTATAGTCTTCGCCACGCTCTAAAATTTCTACGCTTACTAAATCCTTCATAAAGCTAGGATAAGCAGCCATGTCCTTAATAATATCATAAATTTTTGCACCATCACCCTTGATGACGGTTTTAGTTTCTACGTAAGGCATTTTCATTCTCCTTAATCAGCATCAATATGGCAATAGGACTGCCAATTTTTTACAGCTGCATACTCTATTACAGGTCCTCAATAACGCTGTCAGTAGTTGCCACTGCATCACGGAACTGCTCTAAAACATAATCCACAACCTCTTTAGGCATAATCAGAGGTGGCTCCATACGGATAACCTTAGGATTGTTCAAGGTATAGGCAACAATAATGCTCTTATCAATCATCAAGGACATCAGCATACCACCTGCACCCTCTTTAGTCAGCTCAATACCAATCATCATGCCGCGGCCACGTACCTCTTTAATAACGGAGGGGAACTCAGCAGCAATTTTTTCTAGACCAGCCTTTAAATAAGCGCCAGCTTCAGCACCACGCTCCAACAGGTTTTCCTCTTTAATAGCATTAATAGCAGCCAAGCCAGCAGCACATGCCAGCTGATTACCACCAAAGGTAGATGTGTGCAGGAAGGGAGCTTCTACAAGTCCCTGCCAAGCCTTAGGAGTACCAATAATGGCACCAATGGGCATTACGCCGCCACCCAACGCCTTAGCACAAGCCATCAGATCAGGCTTAACGTCGTCATGGTCTACGCCAAACCATTTACCGGTTCTGCCAATACCAGTTTGCACCTCGTCTGCAATAAAGAGTGCACCCTTGGCCTCGCACAGCTCCTTAACCTGACGCAAATAACCTGCAGGTGGAACTATAATACCACCTTCACCTTGGATAGGCTCAAGAATTACAGCTGCAGTTTCTTCAGTAACAGCAGCCTCCATAGCAGCAATGTCACCATAGGGAACGTGTGTAAAGCCATCTAATAACGGTTTAAAGGGATCACGATACAAATCGCGTCCTGTTGCAGTCAAGCTGCCCATGGTTTTGCCATGAAAAGCATTATTAGCAGCCACAAATTTAGTTCTTTTAGTAGCAAGGCGTGCCACCTTCAGGCAGCCCTCAACAGCCTCTGTACCACTGTTAACAAAAAAGCTGTACTGCAGCTCGCTAGGAGTAATCTCTGCCAAGGCCTCTGCTAAATCAGCCATTTGACGGTTAAAAAGCACCTTGCCACACATAGGCATGGTATGCAGCGCCTTTTCCACAGCCTCCACAACCTTAGGATGACGATGACCAAGAGCAAACATACCGTAACCACCCAAGCAGTCAATAAATTCTCTGCCTGCAGTATCAGTAATAGTCCAGCCCTCAGCGTGGCCCTCTACGCTGCCAAGTCCCATAAAACGGAACAGCTTAGCCTGCGCAGGATTAATATATTTTTCATACTTGCCAATAGTTTCTTCTACAAACATATTTCCAACCTCTTTTGCTTACTTCACAAAATCAATATAAAAGCTCTGTAACAGGCACAAAGGTAATGCCGGATTTTTTGAATTCATTGGCATATTTTTTCCAGCATGCCGCAGTACCTGTACGCGCATGGCAAATGGCAATAGCACTGCCATTTTTATCTGCTAAGTCCATAGCCTTATAAATCTGCTTACGTATTTCCTCTGGGTCACTGCTATGATCCAAAAAAATATCATTACGTGCAGTAGAAACGTTCATTTGGCGTGCCATATCACGTCCCTTAGAGGAAGCAATGGTCTTGCTATCTACAAAAAATAAACCTTTATTTCTTAGCTCTGTCAGCACGTTTTTCATAGTGGTTGCATCACTAGTAGCTCTAGAGCCCTGATGATTATTAACGCCCATTATACCAGGTAAGCTATCAACCGCCTTACGTACCAATGCACGCTGCTGATCAGCAGTCATAGAAACCTGTACAGTATTTTTCCCCTCAGACATAGCACTTTTATCCATTGGCTCCATTGGCAAATGCAGCATAGGAACACGTCCCTGCTCATTAACCATAGCCAATACATCGCTGCTGTACTCCTTAAAGGGTAAGATAGCATAGCTAAAGGGCAGCTTTGTATCAAGCATAGTACGTACAGTGTTCATGTCATAGCCGCAGTCATCTACGATTATAGCCAGCTTGCCATTATATTTTTTCATCTGAGGCTTATCCTCTTTAGGCACATCCTTAACATCTTTATCCTTTTTGTTCAGATTACTGTTATGGAAGAAGGTAATTGTGTCTGTAACAAAGGTTTTAGTACCGCTGCCAGACTTTGTTTTTATACCTATTTCTACCTTATAGCCATCCCAGCTTTTATAGGTGCTCTCTGCGCCAGAAATATACTCTAAATTAGTGTCTTCCACTCTGCGCTTTAACCACTCTGCTGCTCCTGGCAGACTAGTAGTACCTGGCACACCTACAGCAAGCTGACGTTGACTGATTTTAACAACGGATGCAGAGCCTTCAACCTCTACTTCCTTTTCAGTGCAGTCATTTTCAATAAGCTGCCAGTTATTTTTAGTTAGTAAAATATTATCTACAAGACGCTGTGCTTCAATAGATTCATCCAGCAGGCTAATAACAACAGCCTCCTGCTTGTCATCCTCCTTAGGCACAAAAACGTCCTTTTTGCTTTTATCATGGGCGTAAAAGAAACCGCAGGCCATGGAAAAAATAGCCACAATGGCAATTAAGGCTAAAACAATACGAGAACTTCCTGATGATTTCTTTTTTCTTCTTCTAGTTGCCATGGAATAACTCCTTTTTATGCACGGGGATGTGTCTTTTCATAGACCTCCCTTAATCTTTCCATATCCATGTGAGTGTAAATCTGCGTTGTAGAAATATCTGCATGTCCTAAAAGCTCTTGTACCACACGCAAATCAGTACCATTATTAAGCATGTGGGTAGCAAAGGAATGGCGCAGCATGTGAGGTGTAATTTTTTTCATAATACCTGCCTGCTTGCCATACTCCTCAATAATTTCATAAAAACGCTGCCTTGTCATAGCCTTGCCCCAGGTGCTCAAAAAAAGCTCCTTTACATCTTTATTGCCCTCCTTAACAAGCTGTGGACGGACAATTTCCAGATAGCGAGTAAGATATTTTACGGCAACGCTTCCTAAAGGAATGATACGCTCCTTAGAGCCCTTGCCCCTAGCAATAAGATACTGCATTTTTAAATCTACATTGCCTACAGGAATACTAATAAGCTCTGACACACGCATACCTGTAGCATAAAGCACCTCCAGCATAGTTTTATCCCTGTAGCCTTCTATAGTGCCTAGGTTGGGTTCGTCCAACAAGGCCTCCACCTCGGCAATGGATAAAACCTTAGGCAGCTGCAGGCCCTTATTGGCAGCCTCTAAAACCTCAGCCGGATCACTTTTAATATAGCGCTCTGCCGTCAAAAAACGGTAAAAGGCCTTTATTGATGCCAGCTTACGGGCAATAGTAGATGCAGACCGTCCCTGTGCCTTAAGCTGAGACAAATACCACAATAGCTGCTTGCGGTCTACCTTAAGCAAATCCTCCTGCTCCTTTAGCTTTAATGCCTTTTGCAGCAGGCGCAAATCTCTTTCGTAGGCCAGTCTGGTGTTTGGTGATAAGCCTAGCTCTACAGTTAAATACTCTATAAATAAAGCAAGATAATTAAACATAGCTCATCACACCTGTATTTCCTCTCTAAAAAAGAAAAACAACGCCTGAGCGCCGTTTTCCCTTTCCAAGCCAGCTTAATCCTTTCTTTCAGGCTGCATAATAGTAATATTAGTAGCCGGAGAAATAGTAGAAATAGCGTGCTTGTACACTAATTGCTGTTTGCCTTCATTTTCAATAATAACGGTAAAATTATCAAAGCCACGTACCAGACCACGAATTTGGAAGCCATTCATCAAATAGATGATAACGCTCAAATTTTCTTTACGCACGTGGTTCAAAAAGCTATCTTGCAAGTTCATTGCTGGTTTTGCTGTATTAAGCATTATAACCCCTCCAATTTAATATTAATTCAATATGTACGTCTATATTATACAACTTATCTATACTTTTGTACAAGTTTTTCACAAATTATACCAACCGTGGCAGGATAATCGGGCTGAGCCGCCAGCTCAATCCACTCAATATAGGGCATTTTTTTGTACCAGGTTATTTGCCTTTTAGCAAAGTTTCTAGTAGCCTGCTTTAGCTTATCCACAGCCTCATCATAGGTCATGCTGCCGTTTATATACCACACCATTTGACGGTAGCCAATGCTTTGCATGGACTGACAGTCAGGTGAAACGCCCTGCTCTAAAAGCTGACGCACCTCCTGCTCCAAGCCATCCTCCAGAATAATATCTACACGCTT
>USBG01000129.1 GCA_900552855.1 uncultured Phascolarctobacterium sp.
CAACCTATCAACCCTGCCAGCACACACGCCATCAATATCCTTGATAAAGCCATCCACCTTAGGATCATAGGAAACTGCTGCAAAGGGAGTCCCCATAACTGCTGCAAAAATCAGAGCATGCAGTCTCATCCCCAATAAAATGTCAAAATTGCCAGTCAATGACAAAAATTCCTCTGTATTGCAATCAGCCTCCAGCACTGTGCTCTCACCCTTATGAGCCATAAACTCACGCAGCTTAGAGCAGGCTGCCACGTCTGCAGGATATTGCAGAGGCAGTAGCACCACATGGGCCTTGTGCTTTGCTATAAGCATATCAGCAGCCTTGGCCAGCTCTAAAAGATAACGGTCATCCTCCTGCCATTTACGCACCGAGATACCAACCAGCATCTTGTCTTCTGGCACAGAAAAATCATGCAAAATTTTTGCTCCGGCATCCTTTTCCACTGGAGACAATGTCATAACAGCATCTGCTGTCAGCAGCACCTTTTCCTCGGGCACGCCAATTCGCTTCAGCTCATACAAAGAATCCTTATCTCTGACAGTTATTAAATTCACCCTGCTGCAAACGTATTTTGTCAATCTGCGCAGCAGACCTGAATTAATAGGTCCTATGCCCTGAGCAAAGAGCATGACCTTTTTTCCGAGAGCCCTTCCCAAAGCTAATACGGATAAATAATATAACAGGCTTCGTTTGCTCGTAACGTCCTGTAATAGACTACCACCGCCACTTATGAGCAAGTCACAGTCCTTAATCGCAGTAAATATTTCCAACGGGTTAAATCGATGAATAGAAGCTACCTTGTGTTGAGCTGCGGTAATCTCCGGATTACCGGAAATTACCGTCAGCCCTACGGATGGCTCCGTACTACGCAGAGACTTAATGATTGCAGTAAGCATAGCTTCATCTCCGGCATTAGCAAATCCATAGTATCCGGAAATTACGATTTTACTCATTGCTCAAGGTATCTCCTTTTTACACGCACAATCAGAGGTATTATTGCAGCCATCGCCAACACGCCTATTGCGCCAAAGACAATACCTACAGCATAGCCGTCTAAAGCTCTCACAAAGCTCATTATAACAGGTGTACGCATATGACAGAAGGTTTGCACTAAGCTACCCTGTCCTATAACTGCGCCACATACAAGAGCAAATTGCCATAAACGAGGCGCTCCCTTATAAGCTGCATAGGCTGCTAAAAAGAAGGCTGGATGGCCAATCATAAACTCCTTATTACGTGGACGAGCGTACATTAACTCTTCTAAAACAGCACGCAGCTTCAGCTCAATACCAGCAACTGCTACACCGCCGGTATGACCACTGCGTCCTACAAAATAAAAGGCCACAAACATGAATACTGCCAGCAGCACAATATGCTTATAGGTCAGCTTAATATCGAGCAAGCCATTTAAACGTTGCCAAACAACGTTCACGCCCTTGCCTGCTGCATGCAGTAAATCATATTTTTTAGCATACAGCACCGCCATCAAAACAACTGGCATTATGAAGGTCAGCTTAACGCCACGATAAATATCAATTTCCAACAGGAAGCGGCTGTCAGCTAAAATAGCAGACAAGAAAGCTGCACCTACAAGAGACATAGCAACTGCCAAGGCCAGCTGCCAGGCAGCGTTAAAGATAATCTTCAACACACCTACTGCATGGTCCTTATTTTTATCCCAGATATTTAAGATAACGCTCATGGAAAGCACTGGGAACACGCAGGCAGCGGCCATAGCCAGCACCTGACGCAGCAGCAGTCCACGGAACAGCAGCAGTACTGCACAGGAAACCACTGTAAGCACTGCCCATAAAAGCAGCTGCTTACCACTGCCAATATTGACAAGCTGGGACAAAAACATTACGCAGCCTGCCATAATAGCCGCAGCCACGGGTAAAAGCTCAAAGCGTTGAGTAAAGTATGGCATATAATAGCCATGGCTATCACTTTCAGCAAAAACCCCTGCCTTGCCAATGGTATAGCCACGTTCCTCTACGCTCTTTTTAATATCAGCAACATAGTTAAGGTTAGTTTCCAGCAAGGGCTTGCCATCCACAGGCATATAGAAGGGACGAATATAATTGACACGGATATTACGCTCCTCATCAGTCAAAGCCCAACGACGCAGTGCTGTGTCCACGCTAATCTTCTTTTGCTCCATACCATCAATAACGTAGGAGCGGGAAGCATTGTAACCAACGCCTTCAGCCAAATTAACCAGACCCTTGATATCAGCAAAGCGTAGCTGGGTGTAATGCTCTAGCATAATAAGCTGCATACCTGCATCCATCAGCTTAGCACTCATATAGTCCAGCTTATCAGGATAGCCCACAGCCTCACGACCACATGGCATCATAGCATGCACCTTGACGCCTGCAGAATCAATGCGCTTGAAAATGCTATCAATTTTTTCTTCATCTACGTCTACATAATTTTGCGGACGAACGATGATATTAAAGCCAAGCTCAGCTGCCTTACGCATATCCTGTGCAGGCAATCCAAGCGGAGCCTGCAATACGCCTAAGGGCTCGTCATACTTATCAGGAAGCACCAGCTCAGTGCTGCCATCAATACGCACAACCAGAGGCTGCTGACTAATCTGCTTTACACGCTCCTTGCCATAGCGTACCTGTAAATCAGAAACAACATCCTTGAAAATGCTCATATCAGCAGCAGGAGAAATATAGGCAGCACTAGTATGAAAATCCTTACTATTGGCAATACCTGCAAAAACACCGGACTCGTTACCTAGTGCAGAAGCATTGCGCAGCTGCTCGCCTGTAGCTACATAAAGCTCACCCTTCTTAGAAAGGCGCTCCAAGGTTGTATCAAAAATCATTAAGGAGTTGATGCCTGCCTTTTTAAACTCTAGCAGGACCTTCTCCTCAGGAAGACCCTCCAATGCTGCTAAACGACGCAGGTTTTCATACTCCATGGCCATTTCCACAGTGTTATTCTTCTGTTCTACCTCATGGCGCTCAAAATTAAGATATAGTGCCATGACGAGGCCTATGGCAATAACAGCCAGCAGCACAGGATTATAACGGCTCTTCATTAACTTCACCTGTTCCATAGATTATATTTTCTTTTGTTGGCTACGCAGATATGCTTCAACAAAGCCCATCAGCTCGCCATCCATAACTGCCTGGATATTGCCTGTTTCGAAGCTGGTACGATGGTCCTTAACCATAGTATAGGGCTGGAATACATAGGAGCGGATTTGGCTGCCCCATTCAATATTCTGATAATCGCCTGCAATATCACTTACAAGAGCATCCTGCTTAGCCTTTTCATATTCATACAGCTTAGCACGAAGCATTTGCAAGCAGTACTCACGGTTCTGAATTTGAGAACGCTGAGTTTGGCATTGAACCACGATACCAGTAGGCTCGTGAGTCATACGCACTGCAGAGGATGTTTTATTAACGTGCTGACCACCTGCACCACTGGCGCGATAAGTATCTACACGAACCTCATCCATATTGATTTTGATATCTACATTGTCATCAAGTTCCGGCATTACGTCAACAGCTGCAAAGGAGGTATGGCGACGTGCGTTAGAATCAAAGGGAGAAATACGCACCAAACGATGTACGCCCTTTTCAGACTTCATAAAGCCATAGGCATTGTGACCAATAATTTTCAGAGAAGCACTCTTTACACCAGCCTCATCACCGGGCTGCAGGTCCATCATCTCAATGGTAAAGCCATTTTGCTCGGCAAAACGGGTAAACATACGCAGCAGCATACTGGTCCAGTCCTGAGCCTCGGTACCGCCAGCACCTGCATGAAGTGTAAGCATAGCATTATTGGCATCATACTCACCACTAAGAAGCATACCTAATTCCAAATGCTCCAGTGTAGTACGAATTTCCTCTAAAAGCTGGTCCATCTCAGGAACAAGAGATTCATCATTTTCTTCAGAGGCCATTTCCCATAAAGCTTCCAAATCATCAATATCTGTAACCAGCTTATGGAAGCCATCAACCTCTTCCTTGAGGGCATTAACATCCTGAGCAATCTTTTGCGCCTTTTCCGGATCATCCCAGAAGGTAGGATCGCCCATTTTATGTTCTAATTCGGCAATACGATCTTCTTTGACAGCGATGTCAAAGAGATCCCCTCATTTCCTCTAATTTTGCCTGCAAATTGGTAATTTCTGGTTTATACTCTTCAATTAACAAAATTCTCACAACCTTTCACTAGCAAATTTAGTTATTTGTGACCAAGATGGTCGGAACACCCAAAAGCCCAAGCAGCGGATTTCTCCGTTGCCCAGGCTCATTAGAATCTTATTTAGTGCAGCCCTATAGCTGCCATAGGGACAAAGCTTAGGACGAAAAATCGTCCCCAACGGCTAGCTGGCTTTATTTTTCATCAGCGCCGTCAACGTTAGGGTTATTGGTGGAAGCATTTTCCAGACGGTCATCAACCTGGGGTTGG
>USBG01000130.1 GCA_900552855.1 uncultured Phascolarctobacterium sp.
ATGCTAAATGCACTAAGCATATTTTGGATATTGGTCCTAAGTATCAGCTTGAAACAAATATCTATCGCTTTGGCGAAAGAGCTGCTATGCAGCAGGATGATATGAGTGCTGAAAGATTGATTTTCTTAATGAAGCAAGCACAATATTTCATGCTTCCAGGCTTTGATATGTATCTGCAATGTGCATAGTTTTGAAAAAACCTCCTGATATTTGAGGCAGGAGGGTCATAAATAGATTTAAAATATGGTTTTGAAAGGCGGTAATATTATGAGTATTGGTATGAGTGTTATTAAAGTAAAAGACGAATACGCACGTGGACCATTTGATTGCTGTTTACGTACTTATGATGAAAATAGTGAATACTGGTATGTAAAGCATCCTGAAATTTTTAGTTGGTATGGTCATATTGAAAGCTTTGTGGATAGAATTATGTTCAAGCTATATATTAGAAAGGGAGGCAAGCTTCCCTTTTGTCAACAACCAATGGAATTAACAATGCAAGATTTGCAATACTTTGAAAGTATGTCAAAGCCTTGGGGTAATCCTCAAAGAATTCATCCTAGGGATGGTTATTACAAAATTGTGGGAGAAACAGCGGATCATAAAATGCTGAGATTTGTTAAGGCTGCAAGAAAAGCTATAAATGAAGGGTATCATGTGTATTATTACAGTGATTAATTTATATATTGCTTCGCTTCCATATTTTGTGCCTGAGTAACGTAAAATGTCCAGAGTGTAGTGCTAATTTGTGATAATAAAACCCTATATGGCTCATATTTTTGGAATTCTGTGTGAATAATAGACCAACATATGTAATTTTTATAGCGTATATAAGTCGTCTTATGTTATAATATTATAAGAATTCAAAATAAATTTATGAGGTGGTATACATGAAATTTCCGATTGTATTAGGTGTTTCCGCTCGTCATGCTCATCTGAGCCGCGAGCATATGGATATTCTTTTTGGTGAAGGCAGTGAACTGCATGTTAAGAAAGAGATTGGTCAGCCCGGCCAATATGCTTCTGAAGAGCAAATTACTCTTGTAACCGAAAAAGGACAGATGAAACTGCGTATTATTGGTCCTTTGCGTCCGTACACTCAAATTGAGCTGGCTATGACTGATGCTCGCAAGCTGGGCTTAAAACCGCCTATCCGTATCAGCGGTGATTTGGAAGGCTCCTGTGGTGGCAAGCTAATCGGTCCCTGTGGTGAAGTTGAAATTGACAAGGGTATTATTGTTGCTGCACGCCACGTGCATCTGTATCCTGAAACTGCAGAAAAATATGGCCTGAAGAACGGCGATATTGTTGATATTCAAACAGAAGGACAACGTTCCTTAACCATGCATAACGTAATTGTTAGAACCAGTGTTAAGGATGCCGATGAGGTTCATATTGATACTGATGAAGCAAATGCTTGCGACCTTGACAGTGATGTAATGGTAAATATCGTTTATAGCAAATAACATTATTATCATAACCATTTGAATAGGAAAGGGTGAGTATTGTGAAAAAAACTGCTGCTCTTGCTTTGACCTTGTTATTAATGACCGGATCTGCTTATGCATACGAAAATGCTGCTGCAGGCTATAGTGTTAAAACAAAAAATCCGCTTGTAACTGTAGAAGGTCAAAAGTTTTATGGCTATACAGATATTAAAAGCAATGAGATTGATTTTCTAAAAGCCGAAGATGCCATGGCAATGCATATTGTAAACTACTTTAATGCTGATGAAATGGAAAAAGTAGTTGGCGAGAAGTTTTCTACTGCATATTTTGATGCGCAATATGAAAAGCTAGCTCTTTTACAGCGTTCTGAGTTGAATATCAAGACTTTGCCCATTCCTTTAATGGATTTTGATAAATATGGAGAAGCTGAAAATTCTACCAATATTGTTTTGGAAAACTATTATCTAAAGAAGATGATAGGGAATGTGGAACGACACATTTCTATTGAAAAATATGGTAAGAATAAAGGTATTACTTCTACTACTTATATGAAGCAAGCTTATAACTTGACTATAGCAAGTACTACTGCTATCTCGGTTAATGAGAAGCTCTATATGCTTACTACTACAGAAAGTCATCCTGGGTACTTTTTGCCGGAAGAGCTGAAGGAAGAGTTCAAATTGGATTCTGAAGATTCTAAGAAGGCAAAGAGCGATGAAGGTGCTGTGGATGTAGGAGTTATTGGTGGAGAGGATGGACCTACTGAAATTATTCTTAAAGAGTATCCTATAGAGTCTGATAGGGACTATAACGCATCTGAAGATGTTTACGTTGAAAATGACGTAGATAATCCTATGAACCCAATTAAAACCGTTGGAGACCTTAAAAAGCTTTTTAAGATAGAAAATGTAAATCCTACTGAACTTGATCAGAAGCTTATTAAGAATTTTGATAAAAAGCATAGTAAGTTTGTAAAATCTGTTAAATTCAGTGAGCCTGTTGGTCAATCTAAAAAACTAAGTTATTATGAAGCTGCTTTAAAAAAAGATATCGTTCTTCCGGATGATTGGTTTTATGCTCAAACTAGAGTGAATGATAAGGATATGGATTTTAATATGACTATGTCTGGATCAATTCCTATGATGCAAAAGCTTGCTACTAGTTTTGATGTTATGTCTCTACATAATATCTTTTTCGGGTTAGATGATAAAACTCCGTTAGATGTTGCAAAATCTGAGGTAGGGGATAAGGCAGCAGATGAGCTGGTGAAGAATGCTAAGAATGTATTGGCAAATGTTGATTCTATGCTTATGACTGGCAGCATTACAAGTAATGACAAAGAATTTAAGCAAGAAATTGCTAATATGTATGCTGAACCTGAGGGTGCTGAATTTGCAGCGAAGATGTTTTTGGATGAAACCTTTGCGAGACTTAATGGCTTCAGTAATGAATACTTTGCACTTGAAGACTATAATTACGATGTAAAAGTTGGAAAGGATAAAGCTAAGCTTGATATGAATGTCGGAGTTGGACTTTTTAAAGAGCTTCATTTTGCAAACAACTTCCGTGTTACTTCTAGTCTTGATTCTGCAGCATTCCTGTGGTTACTTAGAAATAAAAAGGCTGAAGTGGAACCAGAAATATCTAGAGTTGTAGACCAATGGCAATTCTAAAATAATAATAGCAGTGCTACTTATTAATAGAGTGGCACTGCTAATTTCATTATACATATGATTGAAGCATGTGTAGAACAGTGCTATAATGTATGTATATATCTGTTCATTTCTATTGTTTAGATTTTGACGTGCAAAGTTGCAGGTCAAAAAATGTAAAAATGAGATAAATTTAGATATTTTCATATATATATGACTGATAGCTCATATAAGAAAGTAGTGTTACAAATAGAAAAGGCTACTGAATATATTCAGCAGCCTAAACTTCTGTAAAACTATTGATGTGATATCAATTAATTGGGTGATGACTTGATGTGTGTGGTTAGTAGTCATCGTCATCTATTGCACCAAAAAATATAAAGTCATCATCATCGCTATTTTTATTCTTTTCATTTTCGTGAGAATCTAAAGACGGAGTACTAAAAACTATTTTAATAATAAAAATAGCTAGGAACGCAGCAATGGTCCAAGCAAGAAGATAAATTGCTGTGTCCATAATATCAACTCCTTAGAATCAGTACTTAAGGATTATAAACGATTTTTAAGCTTCTTATATTCAACAATGATGTTCCTCACAACGAAAAATAACATTAAAAGAATGATGGGTATCAAGTATGTAGGGTTTATATACTCAGCAATGAATTTTAAATCCATAACAACCTCCAAAATAAGCTAAAATTACATTCAAAATGCGTAAGTCGATAGCAATAGTGTAGCATTTTTAATGATTTTCGTCAAATGATTATAAAATATGCAAAACTATTTTGATGATTAAAATTCACAGGAGCAATCTATTAGCCCCTATAATTTGCGACGTTTTAAAGCAAAGCAAATTTAACATAATATATATTATCGGACGTAAAGTGTTATTTTTCATTTACGTCCCTTATTTTTTCGTGTAACGTTTCAGGTATATTTCATTGAAAATTTGTAGTCTGTCTGGAGCTACAACACTACTACTTAACAAGTCCTTCTGCTTCTCTATCAACTTTATTCTTCATGATAATTACTAGTTTTAACGTTTACATATATACAATTAAAGGAGTTTTATATGTCTATTTCATTTCAGCTCATCTGTGATGATATTACAAATATTAATGTAGATGCAATAGTAAATTCAGCTAACACTTCTTTGCGTAAAGGTTCCGGCATGTGCAAAATTATTTATGACAAAGCTGGAGAAAATAAACTTGATAATTATATTATATCTAAATATGGTAAACATTTTAAACTCAATCCAGGAGAAGCTATAATAACTCCTGGATTTGCTTTGCCTGCTAAGTA
>USBG01000131.1 GCA_900552855.1 uncultured Phascolarctobacterium sp.
GGCTTGCACGGAGCCATGGTGCAGGCTTCCCGGCCTTTTCCTATGCTGATGGGTGCTAAGGGCAGTCCCAATCAGCTGGTTTTGAATACGGTGTTTTTGAAGGACCAGCCTATTGGTAATTTTTCTTATGACAAGGTGCTGGAGCTTAGGCGCAGTCCCTATGTGGCGCAGGCCGTACCATTGGGCTATGGTGATAATTATAGGGGCTATCGTCTTGTGGGTACGGAGCAGGAGCTGCTGCAGCTGCGGGGCGTTGAAAAAAGCAGTGGTCCTTGGCTGGAGCTGGAGCGTGGCAGGGGCTTTGAAAATAATTATGAGGCTGTTATTGGTGCGGAGGTGGCTGCTAAAACAGGTTTGCAGCTTGGCGATAGCTTTGCCAGCGTGCATGGCGTGGTGCATAACGTGGCTGCCAAGGCTCATGACCAGCAGAAATTTACTGTTGTAGGTATTTTAAAGCCTGCTCATGGTCCTTATGATGGCAGTATTTTGGTGCCATTGTCTAGTATTTGGAATATGCACGGACATGCGGATAAGGTTCATGAAGAGGTGACAGCAGTTGTGATTGTTCCTAAGGGCTATGCTCAGTCTATGGTACTGGCCAATGGCTATAGCAAAAGTACTGATGTGCAGCTGATTTTTCCGTCTAAAACTGTTATTGAGCTGTTTTCCATTATGGGCGATATGGAGAAGCTGCTGAATAGCTTTTCTATGATTATTATGGCGCTGGCACTTTTGATAGTAGGCAGCTCCTTGTATTGGTTTATTACTAGCAGCCGCAGAGATCAGGCTATTATGCGTGCTCTTGGAGCTGGCAGGGGTGATATTATGCACCTGTACTTTAAGCTGGGGCTGACGCTGGTAGGCGTTGGCTGCATGGTTGGCGTGGCAGTTGGCCATGAACTTTTTGCGGGGCTGAGTACACTTTTGCAGCAGCATACAGGACTGTACTTGACTGCAGGTGTACCTCAGGCAGAGCTGCAGCTGATTTTGGCTGTGCTGTTCTGTGGAGCGGTGTGCAGCCTTGTGCCTGCTTATCTGCTGCTGCGTAAGGATGTAGCACAGCATTTGTAACAGCTAAAGCTTAGGCTTTTCATATAAAAATCAGAGTTGGATTATGTTTTTGGCACGTTTTCTACCATGGTGGCAATTGTGGTAGAGGCGTGCTTTTTTATTGCAAACGGAAGTGCTGTTTGCATAAATTTTTTTTTGCATTTTAGCTTTCAAAAATGAAAAATTAAAGCTAGGAAAGCGTGTTTTAGGGCATACTGTATAAATGGCATAGGTAAGCTTTGGAAAGAATAATTCTTTACATACATTTTTCTTAAAAGCAGCACCAGTGTTTGCGTAAGCAGTCTACAGGTTGTATAATATATAATGACAGAGTGTAGGCTAGATATGCCTATAGCTTTATGGTGTTGTAAATTATGGAGGAAGTTCAATGAAAAAAATACTTTTGGTATGTATGCTATTATTATCTCTTTTTGGTATGACTGCCTGTGGTCAAAATAATGATGCGGGGCCTGCTGCAGATGCAAAGCCTGCAACAGCGGTATTTGATACTAATATGGGCAGCTTTGAGATTAAGCTGGCAACAGATTATGCACCTCAGACCAGCGCCAATTTTATTAAGCTGGCTAAGGATGGTTTTTATAATGGCTTAACCTTTCATCGTGTTATTGACAAATTTATGATTCAGGGTGGTTGTCCTAAGGGTGATGGCACTGGTGGTCCTGGCTACAAGATTAAGGACGAGTTTAGCAGCAAGCTGCTTCATGATGGTCCTGGTGTACTGTCCATGGCTAATGCTGGTCCCAATACCGGTGGCAGTCAGTTCTTTATTACACTTGCTCCCTGTTCCTGGCTTGACGGTAAACATGCAGTTTTTGGCAAGGTTACCAAGGGTATGGATGTGGTGTATAAAATAGGCAAGATGGAAACAGATTTCCGTGATAAGCCCTTAGTTCCCGTTGTTATTAATAAAGTTACTATTGAAGAAAGATAAAGGATTTTGAGGAGGTACTAGCTTGGCTTTGGAAAAAGTTTTAGAAACCTTTGACCAGCAGGAGATGGTTGGCATTTGCGGACGTAATGATGAGTTTATGCGTATTGTTCGCACGGCCTTTGCAGATTGCACCATTGTTGCACGTGGCAATATGATTACCATGAGCGGTGAGGAGGATGAGGTGCAGCTTTTGAGTCAGCTGTTTGAAGAGCTGCTGTTCCTTTATCGTCAGGGGTTACCACTTACTGCTCACGATGTACGCTATAGCATATATATGGTAAGAGAGCATAAGGCGGACAGCCTGCATAGAATGTATGCAGACACCATTATTACTACTAATCGCGGTCGTCAGGTAAAGGCAAAAACTCTTGGCCAATGGCATTATGTAGATACTATCCGTAAAAATCATGTAACGTTGGGTATTGGACCTGCAGGCACTGGTAAAACCTATTTAGCAGTGGCGCTGGCGGTGTGTGCCTTAAAGAAAAAAGAGGTGGAGCGTATTATCCTCACTCGTCCTGCGGTGGAGGCAGGCGAAAAGCTGGGCTTTTTGCCTGGTGATATGCAGGATAAGGTTGACCCCTATTTACGTCCTTTGTATGATGGCCTGTATGATATGCTTGGCAGCGATACCTTCCAAAAGTATCTGACTAAGGGTGTAATCGAGGTGGCACCATTGGCCTATATGCGTGGACGTACCTTAAATGATGCCTTCATTATTTTGGACGAGGCTCAAAATACTACCCAAGAGCAAATGAAGATGTTTTTAACTCGCTTTGGTTTTAACAGCAAGATGGTTATTACTGGCGATATTACCCAAATAGATTTGCCAAACGGCAAAATGAGCGGTTTAAAGGATGCAGCCCGTATTTTGCAGGACGTGCCTGGAATTGGTATTGTTAGCTTTAAGCAGCAGGATGTTGTGCGTCATGAAATTGTAGGCGCTATTATCAAGGCCTATGAAGCCTTTGAAAAGCACGAGCATAAGGGTGAAAATACCTTTAGAAGGAGAGAGGAATAAATGATTATTTATCTAGAAAATGATCAGGATAAAATTGAGATTACTGAGTATCTGGAGGAGCGTCTGCGTGCAGGTCTTAATGCAGTAGCTAAGCTTCATGATTTATCCGAGTCCACTGAGGTTGATATTACTATTGTGGATGATGAGGAGATTCATCAGCTCAATAGGGAGTATCGCAATGTGGACCGTCCTACGGATGTTTTAAGCTTTGCTTTAGATGAGGATGCAGAGGATAGCGACGAGCCGGAGCTTATTGGCGGTCCGGAGGAGCATCTTTTAGGTGATATTATTATTTCTGCTGAGACAGCTCAGCGCCAGGGCGAGGAGTTTGGACATGGTCTGGAGCGTGAGATTGTTTATTTGGCAGTTCATGGCTTGCTTCATCTTTTGGGCTATGACCATATGGTTGAAGAAGATAAGGTTATTATGCGTGCTAAGGAAGAAGAGGCGTTGCGTGCCATTGACTTAGCAGAGGAAAATTTTGATAAATAAGGCCTTAATGACGTCGGCTTTGTATTTGCTGTGTAGTTAGTTTTTGTTATAGCATTAAAGTAGATTATGTCTTAAAAATGCTATGCTAGGCTTTGTGGCTGCATTATTGAAGCAGTTATAGAAAGAGGGTTATGTTTATGCTAAATGAGCGTGATTTGGAGCTTTATAACGCTGCTGTGAAGGCGAGGGAGAACTCTTATTCTCCGTATTCAAATTTTGCTGTAGGAGCGGCTGTGCGCACTGCTGATGGTAAAATTTATCAGGGCTGTAACATAGAAAACGGGTCCTATGGCTTAACGGTTTGCGCTGAGCGTAACGCTATCTTTGCTGCTGTGTGTGCAGGCGAACGTCATTTAGCAGAAATCTGTGTAGTAGCAGATACCTCTGGACCTGTATCTCCCTGCGGTGCTTGCAGACAGGTAATGAGTGAGTTTAAAATCAACCGCATTCTTTTGGCTAATCTTAAAGGCGATGTTAAGGAAATGACGCTGGAGGAGATACTTCCTTATGGATTTGAGCTGTAATCGTACTTTTATCAGCAATTAATTTGCTCTGCGCTAAGGAGAAATTTTTCTGCAATAGTAGGTAAGGACGGTCCAGACCGCCGTCTCAATTCACCTCTCCGTCAATGCCTAAAGGCATTGCCACCTCTCCTTAAAAGGAGAGGCTAAAGTGCAATAGCAGGTAAGGCTCCCCTTTTAAGGGGAGCTGTCAGCGAACGAAGTGAGATGACTGAGAGGTAAAAACTAAGTAAACTAGAACATTAATAAAAAATATAGGAGATGATTATGATAGATAACAATAAAAAACATCATGCTGGTTTTGTGGCCATGGTTGGCCGTCCTAATGTGGGCAAGTCTACCTTGACTAATAGTTT
>USBG01000132.1 GCA_900552855.1 uncultured Phascolarctobacterium sp.
ATACGTACATTTTCCAGCTCCATCATCGCATTATGAGCACCAATAACACTCAAAAAGCTAATAATGCTTTCGCCATCCTTAAGATAAATAATATAATCATTCTTTCTATCTGTCAGCTTGGCTTTTAACGAAAAGCTGTGCATAACCTTGATTATAGTCTGAGCAAAATCCTCATTACCAGTTACCATCTCCAAATGATAATCACTAGCAGGACGACTAATACTGCCGCCACCTAAAAATGCACCTCTTAAAAATGTGCGTTTGCTATTGTGATTAGCCAAAAGCGGATTTTTCCAATCACTTTCACCACTGAAAAGCTGCAGCTCTGTCAGTGCCCTGCTTACCTGAGGAGCAGGAATTACTCTGACCTGATAACGATTGTTCTTCTTTAATCGACGAGAACGTGTAATAACAACCTCAGTCTGCACCTCGTAATTGGTCTTCAAAAGCTGCAATACCCTACGTGCCAAAGCAGCGTTCTCTGTAGAAAAGTGAATGCCTACATTCATACCGCGGATGATGATAGCACCGCTCATACGCAGCAAACCTAAAAGCTCTGCCTTATCTTCATCAGCATTATTGGTTTCAATACGTGCCAATTCATTCTTTACATCATTTGAAAAAGACAATTTGCTACCTCCCTCCGCTAATATAGCATAGTAAAGGCTTGGGCAATACTGCTCAAGCCCTTGTATTTAGTAAATTTACACTATGTATGCTATTTACGCTTACGCATCTCACGCATACCCTCGCGCATAAAAATATAATCAAAAAACTGCATACCACGACCAAAAAGACGCAATCTATAAATCATAGAAATTAATACCTTAGCCAGCTTTTGTGGATCATGACGTACTAAATCCCGCTTACTTACTAAGGATGCTTGTACTACCGTAATACCAAGATTGCGTATTTTCTCCACATCAGGAGTTACCGGTACAGAGCCTTCTTCATTGTAGCTATGTAAACGCTCCAAAGAAATTTTTTGATTATTAACCACCACATAGTCTAAAAACTGAAAGCCCATATGATCAATTAAAGCCTTTACATGGTCATATGCACCATAGCCATCGGTTTCACCCGGTTGAGTCATAACGTTGCATATATAAATCTTTACAGCAGATGATTGCTCAATGGCCTCACGCACTCCGTCAACTAATAGGTTAGGAATAATGCTTGTATACAAGCTTCCTGGTCCAAAAACTAGTACATCTGCATTTAAGATTGCTTCTACAGCAGTGTTAGATGCAGGAGCATCTGCAGGAAGCATGGACATACGCATAATACGCTTATGTGCCATAGGAATCCTAGACTCACCCACTACAATACTACCATCAGCCATTTCAGCACGCAGCTGAATATTATCAAGTGTTGATGGCACAACCCGTCCACGGACCTTCAAAATTTGGCTTGTAGCAGCCAGTCCCTCTTCCATGCCACCCTCTGCCTGAGCCATAGCTGCAATAAAAAGATTACCAAAGCAGTGTCCAGCCAAGGGAGAATCACCTTGAAAGCGGTACTGCATTATACGCTCCATCAAAGGCTCTCTATCTGCCAATGCAGTAAGGCAGTTACGCAAATCACCTGGTGGAATAATACCAAGCTCCTTGCGCAAACGTCCAGAGGAACCACCATCATCTGCAGATGTAACAACAGCAGTACAGTTATTAGTAATATATTTCATGCCACGCAGCAAGGTTGAAAGACCTGTACCACCACCAATAACAGTAATCGAAGGACCATGAGTAAGCTTGCGCTGTACAAAGATTGTCTCCATTAAAGAGCCTGATTTATCAGGTATCAATACACCGACAACAGAAAAAATAAGACGTCTTGTACCATAAATCATCAGCCCAAAGCCAACTACTAAAAGCAAAACACCTAAGGCCATAATAAGACCATTGGAATAGCTTCCTGTTGTCATATAAGTCATTTGGAACAAAAGCTCCTCAGCCTTGCCCATAATTTGATAGTTAAAGAAAAATGCCAAGCCTAAGGCACATAGTAAAACGCCAAAGGAAAACAGCGCCAGCCAGCGTTTCAAATTAATACCAGGACATAGCCAACTAATCCAGCCCATATGCGCCTCCTTTATCTGTTTTTCGGCATATCACGATGTGTAATCTCAACATTATAGCCCTGCTCTAACAGATGCTCATATAATTTATTAGCAATATACACGCTGCGATGCTGTCCGCCAGTACAGCCAACACTAATTACCAGCTGACTTTTTCCTTCTGCAATATACTGTGGCAGCAAAAAGTCCAGTACTTGTTTTTCCAGTTTTAAATACTCAAAGGTTTGCGGAAAGCGACACATAAACTCAGCAATAGGACGGTCGTTACCAGTCAGGCTACGCAGGCTTTCCACATAAAAGGGATTAGGCAAAAAGCGCACATCCAAAACCATATCACTATCAAGCGGAAGTCCATATTTAAAGCCAAAGGAGCGTACAATAACACCCATCCGCTCCTTTTGGGTACCTTCGCCATACATTTCAGTCACAACTGCCTTCAGCTGAGCTGTTGTCAAATTACTGGTATCTATTATATTGCTAGCCTTCAGCTTTAATGGTGCCAAGATTTCACGCTCACGCTGAATATTTTGAAGCAATGTATTACGCTCGCCTAAAGGATGACGTCTGCGTGTTTCCTTATAACGACGCACCAGTGTTTCATCACTAGCATCTAAAAAAAGCAGCTCGTACTTTTGACCGGACGCATCCATTTCATCTAAAACACTGCTTAAGTCTTTAAAAAAGCCGCCTCCTCTGATATCAGTTACTAAAGCAACCTTATCCTCAGATGTTTGACGACAAAGCTCTGCAAATTTAGAAACAAGTGCAGCTGGCAAATTATCTATGCAGAAAAACTTCATATCCTCCAAAGTACGAATAACCTGGGTTTTACCTGCACCAGACATACCTGTAACAATTAAAAAGTGTGATTGCATCTGCCTCACCCCTCATTATCAATATTAGTAACTTTCATTATATCACAAAAGCTAATACGCATAAATAAAAAGAGTGTGAAACTATAGATTATATGGGATTTTAATAGATTTTTTACAAAAAATTTAAATGTATTTGTTTTCTGCACCACATGGTATTTATATAAAGGCTAAAATTCTCTAATACACCTATAATTAGCACTTTTTAATGAAAAGAAAAAAGCTGCGACACTACGCCACAGCTTTTCTCAGAGATGTTTAGTTGTAAGATTTATCTACTCAAATTATTCTTAATCTAATACAGGAGCAGAACGCTCACGCTTCAAATCCTTCAGCATTTGCATATCCTTTTCAGTGCCACGTCCGGCAGTTGTCAGATAACCACCAATCATGATACCGCTTGCACCGCCATTCAATGCCAGCGCTTGCAAGTCACGCAGGTTTACCTCGCGACCGCCTGCAGTTCTAATCTGCGCATGAGGAAGAATAAAACGATAAACCGCATACGCACGAAGGATTTCCATAGGCTCCAAGCGTTTATTACTTTCAAAGGGAGTGCCAGGAATAGGAGTCAGCAGGTTTAGAGGAACAGAATCAATACCAAGCTCCTTTAAGGTAAAGGCCATTTCTACACGTTGTTCAGGAGTTTCGTTCAAGCCGAAAATACCACCGCTGCAAACTCTAAGACCAGCAGCCTGTGCATTTTTAATAGTAACAAATTTATCTTCATAGGTATGAGTTGTACAAATATCAGGAAAATGACTACCTGCAGTCTCTAAATTAGAATGATAACGAGTAACGCCAGCCTCTTTTAAAGCCTTAGCTTGCTCCAAGGTCAAAATACCCAAAGAAGCGCAAACCTCAATATGCAGCTCAGTTTTAATACGCTTCAAGGTTTTGCAGATATTGGCAAAATCATCAGCCTTGCTTTGTCCACGACCACTGGTAACGATGGAGAAACGAACAGCACCCGCCTCTTTAGCCTTTTTAGCAGCGTTGAATAGCTCCTCTTCATCTAAAAGAGCATATTCCTTAACACCTGTATGGTAATGTGCAGATTGAGCGCAGAACTTGCAGTTTTCGCTGCATTTACCGCTGCGTGCGTTAATAATAGCACAACAGTCAACCTTGTTACCTGCAAATTTTTGACGAATCTTGTCTGCCATGGACAGCAGCACCATAGTATCCTCGTCGCTTACGTTAATCAAAAATTCTGCTTCTTCTCTAGTTATATCTTGGCCAGCTAACACCTTATTAGCCAGAGTAATAATCTTATCCATTATCTTCCTTCACATCCTCAATATAATTGTTAACCCAATTTACAACGTAGTTAACTTAGTCATATTATACTCTCTAAAGAAGCTATAGTCAACCTATTTAATTTTTATGTTAACGAAGAATGAAGTGTAAAACTATGTCCCTTGCACCATTATTTGCCTACAT
>USBG01000133.1 GCA_900552855.1 uncultured Phascolarctobacterium sp.
CATTACCAATTTGTGCAGCCATAGCCACTGCCAACTCAGCAACATCTACAGAATGCTGCAATAGTCCACCAATATAACCATGATGCATACGTGTACCAGCAGGATTAACTATAAATTTGTCATAAATAGCCCCAGTAAAAATATTATCTAATAAGGACCTAATCATAGGACTACGTACAGCACGAATTAAATCAGCCAATTTAGCCTTATATGCTTCTATATCAAAATCACCTTGCGGTAGCAGATGAGTGATATCGTCATTAGGAAGAATTTCTTCAAATTTTTGCACAATAATCTGCAAAGACATATCATTAGCAAATTTATTAATATCAATAGCACCACTTACCATAAAAGCAGTAGGTGCCTCCACTCCCTGCAGCTTTTCCACAGATGCAGTATCAAAGCAAACAAAGGGCATACGTCCACTATTATCCTCAATCATTCCACGAGCAAAAAGCTTGCCATTAGAGGCAGTGCCAACTTTTTGCACCTTTACAATGGCTGCCTGACAAACCTTAATTCCAGCCTTAAATTCATTAATCATATTTATCACCTTTTCAAAAAAACTTCTACATATGCTTCAAAAGCAAGGATTCGGAAGCAATTCTAATATCAATATGCCAAGAGCGCTCAGCAAAACGTAGAGCAAGTCGGTCTGCCAAAACCTCAAGTACTGGCAGCTCAGTAGGCTGGTGACCTGCGTCAATAATGTTCATACCATTAAACACAGCCTCCTGAGCACTATGGTATTTTACATCTCCTGTAATTAAAGTATCTGCTCCCTTAGCTAAAGCAATGCCAATAAGATCACTACCTGCACCACCACAAACTGCAACCTTATGCACTCGCTTACCAGCACTTCCTACAGCCACGTAATCGGCCTTTAGAGCCTTTTTAACAAATGCGGCCAATTCATCTACAGACTGCTTTTTTACAAATCCTATACGACCTAATCCGCTTTCATTATCAAGTATTTCATCATCGGTAATATTAAGCGCCTTTACCAATGCGTCATTTACACCACCACTCACGCAGTCCAGATTAGTATGAGCACTATAAACAGCTATACCATGCTCTGCACATTCTAAAAGCAGCTCTTGCTGCCAATTTTTATCAGTAATTCTAGAAAGCTTACGGAAAATAGCAGGATGGTGTGTAATAATTAAATCAGCTCGTTTATCTATAGCCTGCTTTACAGTTTCCTGAGTAAGGTCTAAAGCTAAAAGAACCCGTTTAACCTGCTTATTGTTCCTGCCAAGCATCAGGCCAACATTATCCCAATCCTCAGCTAGCTCTGGTGGTATCATTTCGCTTAAAAGCCTTACAACATCTTCAAGATTTGCCATATTCTTCGCCTCCGTAATACAAAAACGAGATTTATTCATTAAGATTTTTCAATAACAGATTTATAAAGAGCCTCAGTATCTGCCAAAAGCTGCTTAGTATAGGCATATTTTTCTGTTGTCACAGCCTGCTCACTACGCTCCATCTTCTTGAGAAGCTGACGTAACCCCTCAATCTGACGCTTAAAATGCTTATTTAAAAGAGGATGTCCCTTTTCTATTAAAGCAGTACCAATAAGATATTCTGCCTCTGAATGCTGGGTTATTTCGCCAGGTACAACACTAATTATTTCGTAGAAGTGTACTCCATCCTCAACTAAATCCTCTGCAACAATCTGCCAGCCATGATTGCACAACCAGCGACGCAGTGAAGCGGCTCCAGCCATAGGCTGTAAAACCATATATTTCAAGCTTGTAGTAACATCCATTGATTCCTCAAAAATATCAATCATGGTAGAAGCCCCCATTCCAGCTATGGTAACACAATCCACCTCACCAGGCTGCAAAACCTTTAAGCCACTGCCCAAGCGAACATCAACTTTATCCTTTGCACCATACATAGCAACAGTACTGCGTGCAGCACGACATGGTCCTTCTGCTATATCACCAGCAATAGCATGAGTAATTATTCCCTTCTCTAGCAACCAGACAGGTAAATAAGCGTGATCAGTACCAACATCTGCTAAGCTACATCCTTTAGGAACTAGATTACCAATTGCTTCTAAACGTACACCTATATTCATCATAAAATCCTCTGTCGATAACTTCGACATTATTTCCTTTCGTAAAATAATTGCTAATGTAAATGTGTAATTAAACTTAACTTTATCTGTATATTATATCATTTTAGCACTATAAAAAAAAGAAAAAGCCCTTCCTAGAGAAAGGCTTTTCTGTAAACTTTATATTAACATTTTAAAAGAGTACTTAAGAATTATTTAAATAACATCCTCTGGCTTTTCAAACTGAGCCATATACAGCTTATAGTACTCACCTTTTAGAGCCATCAGCTCATCATGAGAACCCAGCTCAGCAATCCCTTCAGGAGAAAGAACTATGATACGGTCTACGTGACGAATTGTTGCCAAACGATGGGCAACAACTAATGTTGTACGATTTTGTGCCAGCTCATTTAAGTCTACCTGAATAGCCTTTTCTGTTTCGTTGTCTAGAGAAGAAGTTGCCTCATCAAGAATTAAAATAGGAGGATTCTTTAAAAATACTCTGGCAATAGCAATGCGCTGCTTCTGTCCACCACTAAGCTTAACACCACGCTCACCAAGCTGAGTATCATATTTTTCAGGCAGTGGTTCAATAAATCGGTCGGCCTCTGCCAGTTTGGCTGCTTCTACAATTTCATCCATTTCTGCATTAGGCTTACCATAGGATATATTATTTTTGACTGAATCTGCAAAAAGGAATATATCTTGTTGTACAATACCTACATTTCTTCTAAGAGATGACAATGTAAAGTCTTTAATATCAGTACCATCTATAGTAATTCGTCCACTTTGAAGCTCATAAAAACGTGGCAGCAAATTGCATAGGGTGCTTTTGCCAACTCCGGTTCCGCCAACAAAGGCCACAGATTCACCTGCCTTGATATCAAGACTAAAATTTTTAATAACAGGCTCTTTACCATCATAGGCAAAGGTAATATTTTCAAAAGAAATATTGCCCTTTAGCAAATTCACATCCACAGCATGGGGAGCATCCTTTATTTCAGGAGATATATCCATTAATTGTTCAAATCGTTGATAGCTAGCAATACCCTTCTGATAAGTTTCTGCTAAAGCATTTAGACGTAAAATAGGTCTAATGAAAATAGAAACGTACAGGAGGAACGCTACCAAATCACTAACCTCCATCTTACCATAGGTGATAAGTACACCACCAGCAACAATAATTGTTAGGTTGGTGATATTAGAGAAAAATACCATTGCTGTATTAGAGTGACTTAGTAAATCAAAGGACTTTTTACGTGCAGCAAAAAGCTTTGCGGCAGCTTCATCAAGCTTAGAAACCTCTAGCTCTTCGTTGTTAAAGGATTGTACAAGACGAACAGCATTAAGACTTTCAGTAGTTTGAGCAGTAATATTGCCTACCTGCTTCCGAGCATCTCGGCCTGCCTTTTTCAGCTTACGATTTGTAGTTACAGAATCATAAGCCTTAGCTAAGAGCAATATGTTTACAATAATTGCTAACTGCCAATTTAAGTAAAAAAGAATACTGATTGTACCTAACATAAAAATGGTACAAACCAAAAGGTAATTAGGTCCTAAGAATATAAGCTCACGAATCTCGCCAATATCACCAACGATTCTAGAAACTAATTGTCCAACACGCTGGTTATCAAAATAACGAAAGCTCATTGATTCTACGTGCTTAAACAGCACTCGTCTCATATCCTGTTCAATTCTCGCACCTATAGTACGACCAGTAAGCATAACCTTATAGTTAAGCAAACAGTTTAGCAAGTACAGACATAATAGGATTGCAGCATTCTTAAGCAATAAATTAACGTTATGTAATGGTAAAATATCATTCATTATATAACGTAAATACATTGGAAAAAACAACTCTGCCAATGATGTTATAACTGCACCCAATAATGTAATTGTTAATATTTTTTTATATGGAATGTAATATTTCAGAAATCTTTTCAGCATAAACTCCTCTTCTTCTTTTAGGATTTCTAATATTATAGCATATTAGAGCATAAAAAGAAAATTCATATAAAGAGATAGTTGAAAATAAATTATTAAATTTTAAGTATAGTCTTCTATTTACTTTTAATGCTTATTAATAAGATATTAGCACAATTATTTTGGATAGTCTCAGTTTTTAGAGCATGCAGGATTTTATCAAATAAGATACTTATAACCGTCAAAATATCTATCTTCTCAAGAGCTAATGCTTTATCATCAAATAACCATATAGACAAAAAAATAATCCGTACCAATGGTACGGATTATTTTTTAACCGGCAGCTATCTATC
>USBG01000134.1 GCA_900552855.1 uncultured Phascolarctobacterium sp.
CCCAGCCAAAACCAACTAGCACCAAACGCAAACCACCCATTATATCAAGGTGAGCCAAAGGGTTCATAGTCAAACGTCCCATATATCTTGGAGTGGGATCGCCCATAGCATCAGCTGCTTGTGCATGTGCATACTCATGAATAGTTATGGCAAAAAGCAGTGCCGGAACACGAAATATCATGGAGCCAAAATCTAACATTTATTAACCTCCGAAAAGCGAATAAACTAATTAATATTACATATTATAACACAAGCAGCCATAAAAAGAAAACGGAATCGCCCCACTTCTAGTGACGATTCCGTAAATTATTTTTATTTACCTGTAAAAATCGGATTACGTTTTTCATAGAAGGCTGCAATACCTTCTTTGCAGTCATCAGTACCCATCAAAAGCTCCTGGGTTGTTTCCTCAATAGTCAGCACCTCATCAAGAGTCAATGCAGTATTATTGAGATATTTTTTAATCAAAGATATAGAAAGAGGAGCACTAGTCGCTAAACGAGTCGCCATTTCATAAACCTTTTCACGAAGAGCCTCCTCCTCGTAAATACCATTAACCATACCTAGTTTTTCTGCAGTAGGAGCATCAATTAAATCAGCAGTAAACATTAGCTCTTTTGCCTTTAGTAAGCCAACAGCCTTAGGTAAGAAATACAAACCGCCGCAGTCAGGTATTAAACCAACCTTGGAAAAGCTTTCTGCAAAACGAGCCTTAGCAGAAGCGTATACTAAATCACATGCCAGCATCAGATTAACACCTGCGCCTGCTGCAACACCGTTTACATAAGCAATTACAGGCTTTTCAATAGTTGTAAGACGCTTCGCAACATCGCCGACCTTAGCAATAAAAGCCTTTTTATCAGCAGAAGACTCAATGCCATTTAAATAGCTTAAATCACCACCAGCACAAAATGCCTTGCCATTACCAGTGAGAACTATAGCACGCACATTACTGTCAGCCGCAGCCTTAGTGATTGCATCGTGCAAGCCGTCAATTAAGCCACCATTCATAGAATTAAGACTTTTAGGACGATTCATGGTAATAGTAGCAACATTGTTTTCAACAGCATACAAAACTTCGTTTTCCATTTGCAGCACTCCTTTGCAATGCTTTATTGTTATTTATCATTATATCATATAAAAAGGCTTCATACAAAAAAAATACCACTTCCATAACGGAAGTGGATTAAGCCTATTTTTTCTTTAATTCTGCAAAAAGAAATTCGTTTTTAACTTTGATGTAGGTGCCCTTCATGCCTAATGACTTGGTTTCAATAATACCTGCACTTTCAAATTTACGCAGCGCATTTACAATTACAGAACGTGTAATACCAACTCTGTCAGCAATCTTGGATGCTACTAAAAGTCCCTCATCACCATGAAGCTCACCTAAAATACTAACAATTGCTTCCAGCTCAGAGTAGGACAATGTAGAAAATGCCATCTGCACCATTGTCTTTTGTCTGGTTTCCTCTGCAACACGTGCTTCTCTTTCGTGCAATATTTCTACACCAAGAACAGTAGCAGCATATTCAGCTAAAAGCAAATCCTCATTATCAAAATCATTGTCGTATTTAGCAACAATCAACGTACCAATACGCTCACCATTGCCGTAAATAGGTACAACAGTTGTCTTTTTATCCATGAATATACACTTGGTATCATTTACAAAGGAGCAATTCTGGTCCTTATGAGGAATATTAGCCAAGGTATCCTTTACATCCATAATAAAATCAAGATATTCCTTCGGAAAGCATCTTGGATTTAAAACCTGCTCTCTCATAATAGGACATTCAAATTCATGAATTAGAGAATATCCCTTTAAATTACCCTTGCGGCCAACAATGTAAATGTTAGCGCCAATTACCTCCTTTAACAGACGTGCAATTGCGTTAAATTCTACCTTGTCTCCCCTTTGCAGCAAACGGTTGATTCTTCTAGTTTTTTCCAACAATTCCATAATAACCCCTCCTAAAATCAAATTTAAGCACGCGGATGATTCTTTCGATAAACAGAAGCTATACGCTCAGTTGTAACATGAGTATATATTTGTGTTGTTGACAGATTAGCATGTCCCAACAGCTCCTGCACAGACCTCAAATCTGCACCATGCTCCAAAAGATGAGTAGCAAAGGTGTGTCTTATAGTATGAGGACTGACATTTTTACGTATCGCCAGCTGTGAAATATATTTATCTAGGATGCGGCGAACGCTTCTGTCAGTAAGAATGCCTCCACGGCTATTTACAAAAACATATTCGTGCTCCTCGTTATGCTTAAGCATTATCTCCCTACGATATACGTAGTAGGCCTGCAGCACCCTACAGCAGGTGTTGCCTAAAGGAACTATCCGCTCCTTATTACCCTTGCCTAATAACAATACAAAACGATTAGCTAAATCAATACGCTCCAGCGTTAATCCTACCAATTCAGAAACACGACAGCCCGTAGCATATAAAAGCTCCAATGCAGCAGCATCGCGCCTTCCTAATGGCATTTCATCAGGAAGCTGCAACAGCTCTGAAATCTCTAGCTCATCTAAGAACACCGGCAAAGGTTTATCTAATTTAGGAGAACGCACCTTAGCCAAAGGACTATAATCTACAAGGTTTTCTCTTAACAAAAATTTATAAAAGGAACGTAATGCAGAAATATGACGAGCAATAGTACGCCGTGCGTATTTTTTTTCATTTAATACAGCTAAATATGCACGAATATCCAGCTGACCTATCTGACGCCACTGACAGCCCTCAGAATAGCGCTGGTCTATAAAAGAGATGAAGTGGTTAATATCCCTGCGATAATTAGCAATAGTAAGCTCTGAAGAATTCTTTTCTACTTCAAGATATGTATAAAATTTTTCAGTTAAGCCTATTTGAATATTATCCATAATCATTTCCTTATATTTTAAGATTATCATAAATGAAATTTACTAGCAAGTAAAAAATCATTATGCTCCACTACTGTTTATAGGGTATAAAAAAGCAGTGCTTAACTAAAGCACTGCTTCTCCATTGAATCAGCGTAATTAAATTACACTAATAATCTTAGACCTGCATATAAAAATTGTCAAGAAATTTAGAATATTTTTCTTTTACTTTTCCAGCTCTTTTTCAGCAATAAAGCTATCCAAAGCCTCTAAGGAACGCTCTGCCAGCTTTGCATTTTTCTCACGTTTTTTACGAATACGGATTTCCAACGGAGGAATAATGCCAAAGTTTATATTCATAGGCTGAAAATCTTCTATTTCAGGATTACTGATATAGTTAGCCAGTGAACCATGTGCAGTTACTGCAGGAAACTCTATAGGCTCCAGCTCCATAGCAGCACGTGCAGCATGAATACCGGCCATTAAACCAGATGCTGCAGATTCAACATAGCCCTCTACGCCAGTCATTTGGCCAGCAAAGTAAAAGCGTGTATTACTCTTTAAGCAGAAATGATTGTCTAAAAGCTGAGGAGATTTAAGATAGGTATTTTTGTGCATAACACCAAAGCGTACAAACTCAGCCTTCTCTAATCCCGGAATCATGCCAAATACACGGCGCTGCTCAGGCCATTTTAAATGAGTTTGGAAGCCAACAATATTGTACAAGGACGCAGCAGCATTATCCTGACGCAGCTGTACTACAGCATAGGCCTCTTTGCCCACTCTTGGATCTACCAAACCAACCGGCTTTAAGGGACCAAAGCGCATGGTATCCTCGCCACGAGCAGCCATTTCCTCAATAGGCATACACGCTTCAAACACATCATGCTCAAAGTCCTTAACAGGAGCGCTTTCTGCATTACAAAGCTCATTCCAGAAGGCAATATATTCCTCTTTAGTATAGAAAGGACAGTTTAAATAGTCAGCGCCACCCTTATCATAGCGAGAAGCACGATATACCTTGTCGTAATCAAGGGAATCTGCAGTAACAATTGGTGCTGCAGCATCAAAGAAGTGACAGTAATCCTCGTGGAGCATTTCTTTGATATTAGCAAAAAGTGCCTCCGAGGTAAGGGGTCCACTAGCTACAATAACGATACCCTCTAATTGCTCCAAATTGGTTACCTCTTCATGGATAACCGTTACCAAAGGATGATTTTTAACAGTCTCAGTAATAGCAGCAGCAAATCCGTCACGATCAACAGCCAGCGCACCGCCAGCAGGTACCTGATGCTCGTCAGCCTTAGCTATAATCAAAGAGCCTAAATGGCGCATTTCCTCCTTGAGCAAGCCAACTGCGTTTTCTACATTAGCCGCACGAAGAGAGTTGCTGCAAACAAGCTCAGCAAAATAATCAGTTTTATGAGCATCACTGCTCTTTACAGGACG
>USBG01000135.1 GCA_900552855.1 uncultured Phascolarctobacterium sp.
TTCCTTTACTTCTCTAGCATCAATAATATCTTTGTTGGCATGATTAATATGATTACGCAGATCCCTAATCATATTGTATTCTTCACAAATCTGCAATGCTGTATCTGCATCAATATCCGTTTTTACAGCACCACTTTCAAGCATATTTTTTAATACGTTCCAACGCTTGTGATGACTTCCCTGTGATACTGCTACAGATACCTTGGATGGAACCTCTTCTTTATCAATATCATTTTGCATATCAAAAACTTCTGAAATAAGGCTATTAGACGCCGTGGACAAAGCTTTATACAAATACTCCGTATCAAATTTTTTAATCCAATACTCCTTAAACTTTAGCTTAGGCATGCAGTTAGGATTTATGTTATACAAGCGGTGCGCTAATAAATAAAGTCTTGGATATTTTTCTTTAATATTGTTAATACTAACGGCATTACTCCTTAAAAGAGCAATCACCATATCACTTGAATCAATTTCGTCCAATACTTTATTCACCTGGCTACCGCCATCGGGCAAAACTGAACACATCAGCTGCTTATTTGTAATATTTCTATTAACCACATACTGTTTAAGCATTCCTACAAAGGTTCCGGTAGGGCCTTGACTACTAGCGCCAGTTTTATTGCCGCTATGAACATAATAGCTTAACAAACTTTTAGCCCACGGAGTATATTCTACTTTACTACATTCTTTTATAATTTCTTGATTTTCTGTATAAAATATTCTTTTTTCTACAATAATATCTGGTACCCACTCCGTATACAACGTCATTGCCTGTTGTAAAAATCCCTTTTCCAGACACCATTTTATTATTGCCAATTTATCAGAGCCATCGCCAATCATTTCGTATTCATCTTCGATACGTTGCAAAAGCAGCTCATGAAAAAGAACATCATGCATATTGATAGTATTACTTCTACTAAAATTTTTCATAGCACTACGCAATCCCTCTACTGCAGATGACAGCATACCACTACGACACAAACTCAAGGCATCAGCAAAGCTTTCCATAGCCTTCAATAACTTATTAAGTGCCTTGGAAGGAGGATATTTTTTAAAATACTTATTTAACATATCCGTTCTACCATAGGTAATAAATGCCTCAGCACCAGCAACAAGCTGCATCACGCCATGAATATCAGTAATATCCTCTATCTTACCAAGTGGAACCCTATTACCATTTTCATCAAAATTATCCCTATTATAATTACTATACAAAATGTTGCCAATAGTAATACCACTATACTTCAAAAGCTCAACAACCGCCAGCATCAAAGTATTGGCATGTCTAAAGCCACCTGTGGTATCCAAATAAAGGACAACCTCAGTACCCTGCTGCAAATAAGGATTAGCAAAGCTAGTAATTGCACCGGCCATATCCTTAACAGAAGTCAAATCTGCAGCAGTATCCTTATCACCATTATCTTTTTTAAGCACGCTTGCACTCGAAAGCTCTGCTTCAGTATAATCAATAAACTCTGTAATATCAGCAATATTAGGAATATGCTGCGCAATTCTTTCTAAAAACAAATTATTGTGAGTAATTGATTTGGTCGTTGAATTTTCATCAACATAATCAATCTCCTTTTGAATCATCTTACTGCAAAAGCAAAAATATCTATCCAAACCAAATTTATCATGAACATACCGCAAAGCAGCCTCATTAGTATGCTCACCCTCAACAACATACCCAGCATCACCATAGTATTTAGTAGCAGTAGGTCTGCCATTTAACAAATGATAATTACTCAAAAAAGACAACATTATATTAACGCTCATAGCATTTCCCACCTTTAAGAAAATATTTACTATGACATATTCTACTTGCAAGGCAACAATCCCTGCCACTATAAAAAAATAAACTACAATAGCACAAAAAGCACATCCTTACGGATGTGCTCTTTTACATTTTAGATACAAATATCACTTTCAGTTATCATGCCTCTCCGTCATTGCCTAACGGCAATGCACTCGTTCCAGACCACTTTCTCTTGGCCTACGACCAATTCACCTTATCTCCTTAAAAAGCAAGGCTCTCCGTGGTGCACAAGTAAGGCTCTCCTTTCAAGGAGAGCTGTCAGCGAACAACGCGAGCTGACTGAGAGGTCAGCTATCACTGTTGCAACGCCAATCACTAACAGCCGTCGTTTCGGCGAAGTAGAGAAGGTCACAATACTGCTTGCAGTTATCACTGTTGCAACAGAAATCCGAATTACCAAGTTGGACAGGTAGTAAGGTCACAATACTGCTTGCAGTTATCACTGTTGCAACTGTATATGCCTATGCCAAAAAATACGAATTTTTTCGTAAGTCACAATACTGCTTGCAGTTATCACTGTTGCAACATTATTATTGATGAAGTGTCAATGCTTCGCTTTGATGCTTGTCACAATACTGCTTGCAGTTATCACTGTTGCAACAGCAGGGCTTCAAAACCCTTACCCTGTCTGGGGTTTTGAGGTCATTTTTGCCAACCAAACAAATTTTTAGGTCATTTTGTCACTTTTCTGCATTTTTTTATCAGCACCAAATAGCAAAACTCCCATATCACAATGGTTTAAGACTTGTTGAAAACCTCAACTGTACTTTTGCATCACATCGCACAAAAACGAACATATAACCAAACAACAAAAGCCCGCACGCAGGAACATCACAACTGGTTATTAACTTTGTTCGTCAAACATTAAGTACCTGCATCTATTATAACCTATGAGGTTGGCAGAGTCAAGAAAAATGCACTGCAATACCTAAAAACTATATTGCAGTGCTAAATATTTAAGCTTCTATTTCCTTAGTCAGTTCACGCAAGCGTTTAACAAGGCTTTTAGCTTCATTAACGATTTCCATTCTTATACTTGTAGGCAGTTCCTCATCATAAAAGCCAACATATTCTTCATAATAAGCTATAAATCTTTTAATAGATTCACTATTAAGATAACATTTTCCGCTTTTACTACCAAAATCCTGTAGATGAAATCTTTTCAAACCAATGCATTTTAAAACAAATCTATCTACAGAAGGCCTAAATTTTTCCATAATATCGAAAACAAGACTTTCCTTGCGATAGTCAAGCGAATGCAAATAGCCAATAGTTCCCGTCAATCCAGCAAGATTAACAGCTCTAAGCACATCCTTTTCCAAAAGGTAATAGCCAAAGCTTAGCATAGAATTAACTGGATCAATAGCAGGTCGTTTAATTCTTCCGTTCCATTCAAATTCACTTTTTCCAAGCAAAAATCCGAAATTACTAAAATATAAGGATGAAGCAGCACCTTCTATTCCCATCACCTCTTCAACGTCTTCACAAACGTCAATCTTAGACCGCAAAGTCTCAAGCTTACTAATATCTTTGATAACATCAATATTCTTAGACCTTCTATTCTTATCTACCAACAGCTTTCTTTGCTCTGCAATTTTATTTTGCACAAAATACTTAGCAAGCTGCAGTCTCTTTTCCTCATTTATATAGCACTTTAGCTGTCTAACTAAAATTCTGCTATTCCCTTTATTGTTACCCAAAGTGCCAACTAAATTCCCATCTTTATCGAAATAGAATATTCTTCCATTATTATGAAGCACTTCCATAATAGCATCATGAGTAACTTGCACATTGGCAAGAATATTTAAAGTTTCTACAGACTGTGAAGGAAACTTAGTCATACTGCCATCCTTATTTTTCACAACAATCAATCCACCTGACTTACCAATAACAGTTCCGTGAGTAGTAGCGTAAATATTACTCATAATCCCTCCTATAATATTAGATAATCTTTAGGTAAAGAAGCCTGTTCATTTTTACTAAATTCATCCTTTACTTCGTAAATTAGTAAATTACCCTCCTCTCCATTTTTTAACAGCCTTTTAGCAAAACTATCCAGACTCTTTATCTGCCTTTTATTAAGATTTGCTTTGAAAACACTGTACTGTACCCTTACAGCCATTTTCTCCAAATACTTTACTAATCGATATCTTAATTTATTATCTTTTACATCATAACAAATCATTACTTCCATACAAATGCCGCCTTTATCCACAAAAACTTTTGTTAAATATATTTGCATATAAATATTGTAACTTAATTTCTTATTTCTTTGAAATCATTAATAAATATATGATATACATTTTACATATATGCGTATTTATTGTTTATAATTTTAGCTTATTTTCTTATACATAATATATCACTTTGCACAATGATTTTCAAGCAAAAAAATAACAGCACACCTTTAAAGATGTACTGTTATTTTACTCTATATAAATTTTCTCTCCAATAAATCATAGCTCCAAATTTTTTGGGGCTG
>USBG01000136.1 GCA_900552855.1 uncultured Phascolarctobacterium sp.
TCAAAGGCTCCTAGCTGAGCTGCCTCAGCAATGCGCATACCTGCGTATTTGTCCGTACCAGACAGGTAACCACAAAGCATATGTCTGCTTTCATTTTTTAGCTGGCAGTCCCTGCCCCTACAGCCGTTGATGCTGAGGAGAAAGTCCGCTGTAATATTGTATAAATTGTGGTAGCCGCATTCCTCGGATGATTCCTGCTGCAAAACCTCCAAAAGCACATCCTCCAAATATCCATGGTGCCAGCCACGTGTGCTGCGCTGACCTGGGAAAAAGTAGTGCTGACAATATTCCAGCTGTGCTAAAAAGCTGTGCCTTATAGCGCTGCCTATCAGCTGACTTTTGCTACGGATACTATCTCCGGAGTCCGCTACAATCAATGCCTTGCGGACACGCTCACAGCCCTCTAGCTGTTCTAATCGCTTTAAAAGTGCCGGCAGCTTTTCCAGACCATTAAAATTAATAATCTGCACATTGTTCATAGCCACACCCTTTTTAAAAAGGTGCTTGATATAAACATATAAAAATTGAGCAATATCAGTACGCTCACACAACAGCAAAACCTCTTGGTTAATATTAGTCTGTTGCTTTTTCAAGATAAATGCATCTCCTTGAAGGTATATTTTTACTTCTAAAGGTACTGCTTAAAATTTTAATTTACTGCATTTATACTTCTTATGGTACTTCTCAATTACTTTTTTTTTACTGCTTGGATACTACGCGTTTTACTACCTACGCTTACTCTGTAACAGCAAGGTGCGTACATATACCACTTTGCCTTATCCAATGAGTAATGCTAATTTTACTTCTCGTTAGCAGCCAGCATTTTTTCTGCTGCTTCAATTACCTGCTCCACATAAAGGCGTGTCATGCACTGCATATCGTCGCATTTATGCTTCATACCGCTGGCGCAGCCCTGACATGGAGGCTGTGCAGTAACAATGGTGGCATCCTTAGTGTAAGGTCCATACAGCTTAGGACTGGAGGGACCATACATTGCTACAATTGGTACCTTTTGACTAATCGCAACGTGCATAGGACCGCTGTCATTGGTAATAATAAGGCTGCAGCGTCGCATAGCCGCCGCCAAGGTACCAATGGTAAAGCTGCCCGTTGCCACCACAGGAGTGGTTTTCATAAAGCTGATGGCCTCCTGCACCATTTCCTCATCCATGGTGCCACCAAAGAATACTGGCTTGTAGCCTTTTTCTGCAAAATGGTCTGCCACCTGAGCAAAGCGCTCCGGAGCCCAGCGTTTAGTTACAACAGCGCTGCCAATATTAAAGCCTATGAGCTTATCACTGCCAAATACGCCATGATTGCGCCAAAAATCCTCAGCATTATTAAAATGCTCTTCACTTGGGAAAATTTCTAAGCCATTATGCTCTAAATTTTTAACTCCTAGCTGAGTCAGCACGTCTAAGTACATGTCTGCAGCGTGGATTTTTCTATTTAAGGGAGTGAATACATCCCACATAGGCTTGAACAGAGTATGAGTAGTGCCTGTTTTAAGCTTGCACTTGGTCAAAGCGCAGATAAAGGAGCAGCGCTCATTGGGATGCAGGTTAATAAGCACGTCAAAATTCATACCGCTAAGCTTGCGGGCACAGGCCATCAGGCCCAAAATGCTATTGTCACGTCCCTTTTTATCAATGGTGATAACCTCGTCCAAATAAGGATTATGCAAAACAACATCCTTCAGCTTCTCATCTGCCAAAAAGGTAATATGAGCTTCTGGTGCTGCCTTGCGCAGAGCATGAATAAAGGGGGTGGTCAAGGTCAAATCACCCAAATGCATTAAAAATGTCACTAAGATTTTTTTACCGTTTAACTCAACCATTAGCCTCGCTCCAACCTTCCTTGTAAATTTTATAAACCATATCAGGTGTAATATCGTGCATGCAATGCCAATCCTTACAGTCCTTCTTTAAGCAGCCTGCACACTTAGCAGGAGAAAGAATAACCTTAGCCTTGTCACTACCATAGGGACCTGTTCTATCGGCCTTGGTGGGGCCATACATGGCTACCAAGGGCTTTTTCAGTGCTGCTGCAAAGTGCAATGGACCAGTGTCTGCACTAATGAAGAAACGACAGTTTTTAATCAAAGCTGCCAGCTCACGCAGACTGGTTTGCCCAGTCATATCAATAACATTATCCTCATTGGCCTGCTCCTTGATGGCCTTGCCCTTAGAGGCATCATCAGGTCCACCAGCTAAAACAATGCTTACGCCATCAGCAGCCAGCATTTTGGACAAGGTAACATAATGCTCCACAGGCCATTCCTTAGTCCACCAGCGAGCACCGGGAACAATAACGATATAATCACCCTTAAGTCCCTTTTGCGCCAGCTTTTCCTTAACGCTAGCCTCTTCCTTATCCAGATTAGGCATAGGAAAAACCACGTCGTCCAGTGTTTCTACCTTAGCGCCCAAATAGCGTGCCACATCAAGATAACGCTCAATAACATGATCCTTGCTATGTGCGCCTGTAATAGCCTTGCTAATAAAGCCACTGCCCTCACGCATTTCGCAATAGCCAATACGATTGCTGCAGCCACTAATAGCGGCCAGCGCCGCGCTCTTAAAAAGGCCCTGCATGTCTATCACTAGGTCGAAATGCTTACTATGGAGCAAGTCCTTCATTTCCTTGAAATATTTAAGCTTATCCCCTAAGCCCATCTTCTTAAACTTTACCTTATCAAAATAAAGCACCTCATCAATGGTAGGAGCATCGGGCACAAAGCCTGCAAACTGCGGATGCACCAGCCAGGTGATTTTTGCCTTGGGATAACGCTGACGTAGTGCTGCTGCAAAGGGCAGAGTGTGCAGTATATCCCCCAAGGAGCTCATTTTGATTAGTAAAATATTTTTATATTCCATATCCAGCCTACTTAACAATATTTTTTACAAAGTCCAGCAAATTGCCTTCCTTGAATAAATAGCCTTTAATCCCTGCAGCCTCAGCTGCCTCCACATCACGGGGGCTATCGCCAATAAGGAAGCACGCCTCCTTATCCAGCTCGTATTCAGCAAAGGCCTGATTCAGCATGCCCGGCTTAGGCTTGCGGCAATCGCAGTCAATAGCAAATTCTGCCAGCTTGCCTTCCTTGTGGTGGGGGCAAAAATAAATTTTTTCAACCTTGCCACCATACTCAGCAATTTCTGTCTGCATATGCTCATGCAGCTTATTCATTTCTTCTATGGTATAGTAGCCACGAGCAATACCGCTTTGGTTAGTCACCACAAAGATTTTATAGCCCTGCTCTGTAAGATAGGCCAACGCTTCACGAGCGCCATCAACCCAGCGCAGGTCCTCTATTTTATAAAGATAGGAAACGTCCACATTCAGAACGCCATCCCTATCAAAGAATACTGCCTTAGCCTTCATAGACATAATAACCGCCGGTTTTGTCTAAGAGCTGGCAATATTCAGCAATAGCATCCTCAATAGGAGTAAAGCCACCATCATAGCCTGCAGCCAACAAATTAGCAGGATCAGCTTCGGTAAAGCTTTGATATTTACCCTTCAGTACTTCAGGGAAGGGAACATATTCCAGCTCGCCGCTACCAAAATGCTTCAACACGCCCTTAGCCAAAGTGTTGAATTGGTGGGAATGACCGGTACCGCAGTTGTAGATACCGCTGATTTCCGGATGATCCCAGAAGAAGAAGTTAACCTTTACTACGTCCTTAACATAGATAAAGTCACGGGTGTGCTCGCCAGGACCATAGCCATCGTATTCACCAAAAAGACGAACCTTATGCTCTGCCTTCCATTGGTTGTACATTTGGTAAATCATGGAAGCCATTTTGCCCTTATGGTTTTCTTGGGGACCATACACGTTAAAGTAACGCAGACCCACTACCTGGCTTTGTGCTGTAGGCAGCAAACGACGCAGATAGTTGTCAAAGAACAGCTTGGAGAATGCATATACGTTCAGCGCCTCTTCGCAGGCAGGCTCTTCACGGAAGCCATGAGCACCACTACCATAGGTAGAAGCAGAGGATGCATACAGCATTTGGATTTTTCTATCCAGGCAGAAATGCAGCATGTTCTTAGTATATTCAAAGTTATTTTCCATCATGTATTTGCCGTTATATTCCATAGTATCAGAGCAAGCACCCTCGTGGAATACAACGTCAATTTTTTCATGATCCTTCAATGCTTTTTGGATTAAATTCACCAATTCATTTTTTTGTTTAGCACCAATCACAAGATCAGCATCCAAAGCCTTTCTTTCATCTTCACTTGCGAACTGCACAAAACATCCCACAACAACAC
>USBG01000137.1 GCA_900552855.1 uncultured Phascolarctobacterium sp.
TTTTCAAAAAGTGTGCAACTTCTAATTGCAATTCAGAAAAAATTACAAATAAAAAGCAAGTAGCCCTCTCTGTTAATTCGGAGAGGGCTACTTGCTTTATGGAAAGGTTAAGGAATGGAGAGCTATTTTATACGCACTTCAATCTTATAGATATATTCATTTGTATTATCTGTTAGCCAATAATTTTTTAGATAGGAAACATAGACGTAGGAAATAGGTACAAAGTTATGAGCTGTACAATATTCTGCTAATTGTTGCAGATAACTTTTACTGTGTGTCATATAAACACCACTACAGTACAATACCAAATATATTCCCGCAGGTTTAAGAGTGCAGGTAAAATCATCACTACAGTTTACAATTGGATGAAAGTAGTATCTGATATAATCAGAACTACTTTCTGTAGCATTTAGAACCGCATTGTCCATCATATAACCAAAGGAATGTCTATTTATAGATTGTTTATTCCTTAAATCAGTAAAAAGATTAGCCGAAATAGCTGAACGAGTTTTGAAATCAGTATTTTCTAATACAAGTTTGCTAAGGTATAAATACTGATCAGGTTGTTCTTCAATAAGAATTTTCCCAATAGGAAGCTGTTCGATTAACTTCAAATCTGGAATATATTCATCTAAATGCTTTTTTAGCTGCGTCAATTCAGCGATCTGTTTGGTAAGCTCGTTACTTTTCTCTTGCAGCAAGTGCTGGTAGTTGTTGATGGATTTATTATTAATGTATTCCTCAATTCTTTTTAGCGGAATATTGAGATGACGTAATGTTATTATGAGTTCTAATAAAAATAAGTGACTACGTTTATAGTAACGATAACCATTATCGTCTACAAATTCTGGTTTAATAAGTCCTAATTTATCGTAGTAGAGAAGTGTTTTACGAGGTATTTTGCAAAGCTTAGATAGTTCGCCGGTTGTAAAATAATTTTTCACAGAGCACTCCATCTTTAAAAATCCTCCTTGACTGTCTAGCTACTATACAAGATATTATATCATAAGTGATAAATAAATCAAATAGAATTTAATTCTATTACAATTTGTGTATGATATTGAAAAGAACGATATACTATTGGTTTAGTGGTCTTAGTGCATTGAAATATGCTAAAAAAATATAACATAATTAGGAGGATGTATTTATGAAAAATGTTAGTAAAGGTGTTTTGATGACAGCTTTATTGTGTGGTACAGTGTTACAAGCGAATAATTTGGTATATGCGGGCGAACAATTACAGGAGTTTAATCTAGATACAATGGTTGTAACCGCTACAAGAACTATGAAGGATTTACAAGAGGTTCCTTCAAGTGTTAGTGTAGTAACTGCAGAGGAATTAGAGAATCGGAATGTAACATCTGTCCAAGAGGCATTACAAAATCTTCCTGGTGTTTACATGAATCAGGCGGCCCAAAGTGGTATTCAGCTGCGCGGATTTGGCTCTACTGAAATATTGGTATTGGTTGATGGTCAACAAATGAATACTACCTATAATGGTTCTGTAAACTTCAATATGATTCCGGTGGAAAGCATTGAGCGTATAGAGGTTTTGCGTGGTGCAGCTTCTTCGATTTATGGTGGCCATGCTGTTGGCGGTGTAATCAATATTACAACTAAAGAAGCTAAGGCAATAGGAACTAAGGTTGACACTGCAGTGTCCTATGGCAGCAACTCTACTTGGAAAAAATCGTTGCAGGTAAATTCTATGATTGATGACAGATGGAGCTTTGGTCTAGGCTATGAAAATAGAAAATCTGACGGTTACGAGGGTTATTTTAGAAGTGCTAAGGGAAAAGCAGGTAATAAAAGCGATTACACAGCAAATTTACCTACACTAAGTGATGGTAGCTATATTTATGGTAGCCGTGGAGATAAGGACTGGGAGCATGAACATTACAATGGCTATGTTAAATATAATTTTGACGATAGCAAATCCATTAAATATACTTATACCAAGACTGAAACAGAATTTGCCTATGGCAATGCTAATAGCTACGTTAAAGATAAAAACGGTAAACCTGTATATTCTGGCACTGTTACAACACAAAACGGTGATATTATAACTATTAAAACAGGAGATTTTTATGGATATAAAAATGTAAATGAGAGAGATACTCATGCCTTAATGTATAAGGATGAGGAAAATAAATTTATGGCGTCTGTTAACTATGTGAACAATAAAAAGGATGGTTATACTAGCGCTGGAGTTCCCAAGGATTACAATGGTCTTGACTGGAATGGTGTTGGTGGATATTCTTCACATCCTGGTAAAATTTATGATATCAATATGGAAAAGGCATGGGAGAACATTGGGAATCATACTATAGTTTTAGGCGCAAGCTTTAAACAGGAAGAGATGACTCAGGATAGGTATGACCTTTCTAACTGGCAAGATATTGATTCTGTTGTAAACCATTATGCTCAGGATAAGGGTAAGGTTAAAAATCTAGCTATTTTCCTGCAGGATGAATACAAGATTTCGGAGCCATTAACATTGTACGCAGGTGCACGCCTTGACCATTACAAGAAATGTGAAGGCAGCTTCTGGAATACAGAGGATAAGTTTGATGAAAATTCTCCTTCTGAAACCTATAACGAAATTAGTCCCAAGGTAGCTTTGGATTATAAGGCTGACGAAGACACTAACTACTACATTTCCTATGGACATTCCTTCAATCCACCGGAAATGTATAAAATTTATAGATATAGTGAATATACTAAATACTGGTATCTGCCTAATCCAGAGCTTGATCCAGAAACATCTGATACCTTTGAAATTGGTATGAAGAAAAAGTTTAGCGATAAGACTAATCTGGGGCTTACCATTTATCATGTAAAAACCAAGGATAAAGTTTATGCTGATTATGTTCCAGGAGAAGAATATAAGGGCAAAAAGGTTAAGAAATATATGAACTTTGATTCTGAAGAACGAGATGGTGTGGAATTAGAGGTAAAGCACGATTTTAGCGATAAGTATTCTGCGTATCTGAACTATGCATGGCAAAAGGGTACAATTGAAGACGGTGGCAAAGACGTTGATAATTACAATATTCCCAGACATCTGTTGCATGCGGGTATATAATATAATATTGATAAGCTGAACGCACTTCTTGATTGTCAATACGTAAGTGAACGTATGTCTCCTGACGAAGCAAGTGGAGAATACGGTGCAGAGGATGCATTCTTTATCGTAAACCTTGGCGTAAATTACGAAATTGCCAAAAATACTAAGCTGCAGTTAGCTGTTAATAATTTGTTTGATAGAGATTTTTACTGCGATGAAGCTACTGCAGGTCGTACCTATACAGTTGGTATGAGATACAGCTTCTAATAGGATAAAATATTAATGTATAATACAAGGATAGGGATCCTTTTCCCTATCCTTACTCTATTTTGAAAGAAGGTGCTCTATGACCTATAAATTAAAACGCTTAGCAGGATATTTATTGGGCTTTGCTTTATTTTATGCTCCATTGGCTTTTTTGCCTAAATTAGTTTATTACTTTTTATATGGCAAATGGCTTGATGTGACGGTGCATAGCATGTGCTTTCGTATACCATTGGAGCATCTTTTAGATGGCACTATTTTACGTTTTTCACCTGTCAGCGTTGGTGCTATGGTGGCTTTACTATTAATAGCCTTCTTTTTTGGTCCTGTTTTCTGTGGCAGGCTGTGTCCTGCAGGAGCCTTTACAGAATATCTTAGCTATGTCGTACCAGACCGTTTAAAAATTGATTGGAGCAGGCATGTTGATATTGCACCTATAAGGTATGGCATGTTGACAGGATATTTATTATTACCGTTTTTTGCAGGTGTAGTGGCATGCTCCTATTGCAATTATTATGTTTTTGATTTGCTGACTAATTTTTACATGCGAGGATATTTTGTAGCCTTTAACACCAGTTTGTTACTCAACTTGTTGCTGTGGTTAGTATTTTTAGGCTTATTTACTAAGGGCGGACGTGGCTACTGTAATTTTTTATGTCCTGTAGGAGCGGCGCAAAACCTTATGCATTATTTTGGTAATAAGATTGGCATTGGTTATTCTGTTCAGGTTAATAGAGATAAATGTATTGGATGTAGTAAATGTGCTAATAGCTGTCCTATGACTTCTATAATAGTGAAGGATGGCAAGGCTAAGACATCACTACATAATTGTATTATTTGTGGTGAGTGTATGCATAATTGTCCAGTAAAGGCTATTAGCTATAGGAGGAAGAAGCATGAAGAAATTTTTATCTATAAGTATACTGACCATTTTAGGT
>USBG01000138.1 GCA_900552855.1 uncultured Phascolarctobacterium sp.
TTTGGTTTTGCTACAACGGATAAGCGTAGTGATATATACGCTTTGGGCAAAACATTGCAGGCGTTGGTAGGTGACCGTGCAGGTCAACAGCTATTAGCAGTAATAGATAAATGTACGGAGCTTGACCCTGAACGCCGTTTGGCGTCGGCAGAGGAAGTAAAAAAGCTGCTGATGAAAAAAAGGAGTTACCATAAATATCTAGCGACAGCAGTAGCATTATTACTGTTAGCAGGTGGTGCAGTGCTGTATCAGCATAGGAATGTGGTTCAGCAGGAGCAATTTCCTAAGCAGACTCAGGAACAAGCGGATGATAAAAAAGCAGCTCCTAAAGCAGCTGTCAAGCAGGACCATGATAAACCGAGCCAACCTTCGGTAACCAAGCAACCTGTTGCACCATCTATAAATGCTACTGTCAGTGAAAAAGCTGGTAAGGATGAAGTCCGCAAGCCAACTCAGCCCAAAGCGCCTATAGCTTCTGCCACCATACAAGCTTCTGATGTAGGCTTTTATTCATGGGAGTGGATTTTTACGGATAAAATACGTGGCAACTATTGGCGCGAAAAGGAAAAAGCTCAAGCTGCAGGTGTCCGATTTGTACAATTTTTGGAAAACACACCTTATCTAGTAATTGTAAATAAATCTGCTAGAGAATTGCAAAATCCGTATCTTGTTCTTGATTTTCAAGATTTTGAAGTGGATGGGCAAAATGATAGTTATCAGGCTTATGGCAATCGTCGAGATGTAGTGGAGTTTTTCGAAAAATCTGCTTTAGGTTACAAAAGAGTAGTTTTGAGCCTCAAGGGAACAGTAATGCCACGTGATGAGCATCCGCTATTCTTTATTGGTGACATTTATCAGACCGGAAGTCAGCCCAAGGTTAACGTAACCTTAATGGTTGGCGATAAAGCATTATTGCAAGATGTAGTCAATGTCAAGGTACAGTAGAAATAATTATATATACATTTAAGGATGGCATAAAGCCATCCTTTTTTGTTGTACAGTAAGTACATTTTTTATGAGAAATAATGTTGTAAACTTGAATATAGTTAAATAATTACATATATATAGAATTGATATACAAAGTATAGCTTTGTTGTATAAAACCTTATCCGTGAGATAATGTTATTAGAGGTGAATTTGTGTGTTTGCTTTACAATATCGCGAAATAGGTTTAAAAATTGCATATTATAGAAAAAAACGAGGCTATACGCAAGCTCAATTGGCTGAAAGGGTTGGTGTCAGCACCAATTATTTAGGCCTAATTGAAAGAGGAAATAATGGTAAAAGCTATTCCATGGAAACCTTGTTGAGTATAGCCGAAGCTTTAGATGTGGCTGTAGCTGATTTATTCAGCGGGATGTAGATGTGTTAAATGGTGGAATCAGTAATCTATTAGGCTTAAAGATAGAGTGTTTTCGGAAAATATTTAAAAGTTTTTTATTATACATCAATCATAATCAAATTAAGGAGAGTGTTGTAAATGGAAAATGTTGAGAGATTAGTCATTACCTTGAATCCAGAACTTAATCCTTCTGGTCGTAAGCGACCTATTACTATTAAAAGAGAAATATTGGAGGATCCTGAATTTCAAGAACTGTCTAAAGATGAAAAAGAGGCTGTTTTGTGTAAAATTGATGATCTGATCGAAAATTGCTGTGAATATGGTACATTGAGTGAAATGGCTATGGATATTACTGAGAAGGAATGCGGTCTTATGACTATTGTTTGTGCGTCTACTATGTTTTTTAATAAGGATTCTTATAATTTGTTGATACCTATTAGCGAATGTAATAAGAATATGAGGAAACGTAGCGTAGTTTTTGAATATGTAGACGGAGCTGTAGTAGAAGGTGGAGAAGTTATAGCTGTAGTATCTGTTGGTAGTAGAGAATATTATCAAGGTAAGCCATGGAAAAAAGAACTGTGGCAAATAAGAATGCCTTTTGATGGTAGAGTTTTTGCTGTTGCTGATTTTAATAACGAAGTTACACCTAATAGTTATAGCTGGGGACAAGACTTGTTTGTAATTGGTAGCAAAGATGATACTAGAAAAGATGCTATAGCATGGTATAAAAAGGTAACTGGCAAGGTTTCAGAATATAAAACATCTGAAGAAATTGAAGAAGAAAAAAATGAGATTAATATTAAAGTTGATAAATTTACCAGTAAATGGGGAATATAAATAGATAGAAAATTTCTTGTACTGTCATAAGTATATTTATTATATTATCTAGTTTATATAATTTGTAAGGTTGGTGTTATGATGCGTTGTCAAAAATGTGGAACTGAAGTTCCGTCACAGTGTGTATTTTGTTATGTGTGCGGAAGCAAGTTAATAGAAGAAAATTCTGTTTGTAATAACAGTGTTCAAAAAAATGAAAGTATTAATAACCACAAAAATGATATTTTAGGGGTAGAAACGGCAATGCCCAAGGAGAAAGATATAAATATTGCTGGAACTGTATATTCAAATGTTAGTGATGCAAGTACCATTTATGGCGAAACTAAATTTTGTGGAGCGCGTGGCCATGGATTTGCTGCTGAAAGAGCAAACCATTTGTATGATAAAGTGACAGGCAAGGATGCAAAGCTTGTGGGTGACGATAATGTTAAAAATGGTCCGGATCGTATTGTAGATGGAACTGTTATTCAGACTAAATACTGTGCTTCAGGTTCCAAGTGCATTGGGGAATGTTTTAAGGACGGTAAATTTAGGTATGTGAATAGTGATGGAACTCCTATGCAGATAGAGGTTCCATCTGATAAATATGATGATGCTGTTAGGGCTATGGTGGAGCGTATCCGTAAGGGGCAAATTTCTGGTGTAACTGATCCTAAGGAAGCTAAAAATATTGTAAGAAAAGGTAGATTTACCTATGAACAGGCGAAGAATGTTGCTAGATTTGGTACTGTAGAGTCCTTGACTTATGATGCTGTTAATGGAGCCATTATTGGTTCAGCTTCCTTTGGTATCACGGCTGCGATGACTTTTGCTGTTTCTATTTGGAATGGAGAAGATTTTGAAAATGCTATAGAGGGAGCTATTACGTCTGGATTACAGGTTGGTGGTCTGGCATTTGCAACTGCTATAGTATCCGGTCAATTGGCTAAATCAAGCGTAAATGGAGTAGTATCTGCATCTTCTGCAAAATTAGTTAGCTTGATGGGGCCTAAAGCCTCTGCCGTTTTAGTAAATGCTTTTAGGAGCGGTACTAATATTTATGGAGCTGCAGCCATGAAGAGCGCACAAAAATTATTGGGTAGTAATATTGTTACTAGTGTTGCGTCCGTAATAGTGTTGTCTTCTATGGATGTAGTTAATATTTTCCGTGGTCGCATTTCTGGAGCACAGTTATTTAAGAATCTTGTTAATACGGGTGCATCTGTGGCCGGTGGTACTGCAGGGTGGGCTGCAGGTGCTTCTGCAGGTGCTGCTTTAGGTTCAATTGTGCCAGGAGTTGGCACCGCTATTGGTGGTGTAGTAGGAGGCCTTTTTGGCGCTTTTGCAGGTGGTAGTGCCGCGGGAAAAGTAGCATCAGCTGTTACTGATGAATTTATAGAAGATGATGCTAAGGAAATGATTGCAATTATAGAGAGTCGATTTAAGTCGTTGGCAGAAGATTATTTGCTAAATAAGGAAGAAGCAGAAAAAGTAGTTGAGTATCTTGCTCAGGATTTAGATGGCTCTATTCTTAAGGATATGTATGCTTCTAGTAGCAGGTCTATATTTGCTAATAACTTATTAGTTCCCAATATAGAGATTGTGGTAAGGTCTAGAACTAAAATTTCTATGCCTAGTGAAGAGCAAATGATTAAGGGATTGAAGTCTGTATTAGAAAAAGCTGGCGATGAGTAATAGAATATTTTAGAAAAATTATTTACCTAGTTTTTAAGCTGGTGGAATCAAAATTGGTTCTACCAGCTTTTTTACGTTTTAAACTCCTTTTTGTTTGTACAAAGAGTACAACCTTTTAGTTTAAAAATGTTCTAAACTTATTACATAAGCAATGCTAAGACAATAAATGTAAGTGAAAATTTACTCGGAAAGGTGGGTGAGCTTATGGACGAGGATAAATTAGCAGAGCTTAGAAGGCTTTTAGGAGCAAAGGTTGTTTTTTATCGCAAGTTGAAGGGGTGGAATCAGTTGAAGCTTGCTGATAGATTGGGAATTACACGTCAGTATTTATCAAAAATTGAGCATGGTCAATGTTCGTGTAGTGTGGAGCTGCTGGTATGTATTTCGACGGTCTTAGGAGTTGATAT
>USBG01000139.1 GCA_900552855.1 uncultured Phascolarctobacterium sp.
TGTGGCAGCTGTCGTTTGAGCTGTGCTCCAGGTATTTTTGCGGTGCTGGTTTTGACAGGCAATATGCTGTATAAAAAATGGAAGGCAAGGACGGAACAATGCCATGGCTAAAATTGGTAAGAAGCAAATCATATCTTTTATATTGTCCGTTGCAGTAATGTTTGTGTTATATGGCATAAAGCAAGAAAATGCCCATGATAGATATTTTCTTAAGGTTAATCTTGATAAGCAGCCGCAGCAGGATCTGGTAATTGATATGGGTAAGCAAGGCTTGTTAAAACGCTTGCTGCAGCCAAATAAAATGACAATATATCTAACCTGTAAAACTAAGGCTAAGGATGTAAGCTGCAGTATAGATAATATTGATTGCCTGCTTTCACAAAGCAGTAAAAAAGGCCCCTGGAAGGAGCTGCCTAAGGGAGCCGTACTAGAGGAGGCTTTTGGTACATTGCCTCTAAATATGGAAATTACCTTGCCTAAGGAGTATTTGGACAAGTATTTAATAGACGAAGGCAGCATAAGGTTTTATTCTCATGATAAGCTGCATCACGAAATAAATCTTAAATTTATTGATTCTAGAAATAAAGAAGAATAGTAGACTATAGATAGAATTTCATTAATAATATGTGGCAAGCAAGGATTGAAAAGATTATGACTAAGATTAATAAAAAGTTGGGTTAATAGATTAATTATAAGATTACAGCAACAAATATTTGAAGATATTTGTGATAAATAATGTTTACAAATTATTGCTATATAGGCTATAATCATTTCAAACACTTATAAGGAGGATAACCATGAAAAAAGTTGCAATTTTGCGTTGTTTAAAAACATCTGCTTCCTGCTCTGGAGCAGGCTGCCTACGTGCGTTGTTTGATAAAGAAAAAGGCTTTGCAAAATATGGTGAAGAGGAGCTGCGCCTGATGGCTATGTGGACCTGCAATGGTTGCGGTGCCTCTATGCTTGAAAATCAGGAGGGCGTTCGCAAGAAAATTGAACGTATGAAAAAGCTGGAGATAGATGTGCTGCATTTAAGTAATTGTACTAGCAAAAAAGATGCTGAGGGTGTAAAGCATTTGTGCCCAACTATTAAGGCTATTGCCGAGGAGCTAAAGGCTGCTGGCATTGATATTGAACAGGGAACCCACTAATGCATATTTTTAGTATTGCTTTAGGAGGAGCCTTGGGGGCAGTAAGTCGTTACTATTTTGGTAATGTTATTAGTCGTATGATTGGCGGCGCCTTGCCCTACGGAACCTTTTCTATAAATGTTATAGGCTGCTTTTTTATGGGACTGTTGATGACTCTGATTATTGAACGTAATTTACTGCCGGCGGAGGGGCGCCTATTTTTATGCGTAGGCTTTTTGGGCGGCTTTACAACTTTTTCTTCATTTGGCTATGAGGCGCTTATGCTTTTGCAGGAAGATCGTTATGCTGTTGCGCTGGCCTATATGGGTGGCAGTATGTTTTTGGGACTTATAGCCGCAGCTTTAGGCGTTGTACTAGCTAAGGCGTTATAAAATTTTATAGCTTAATGGAGGCTGCACTGATGAACGGTGCAGCTTTTATTTTTTTGTCCGTAAATACGTTGAATGTCACTTCGTATAAAATTCTATATAATTATGGTGATTATTGATATAAAATTTACTAAGTAAAAATGGAAGAAAAATAGGATATTTTTAAAATGTAATAAAACCAAGTATTTAGAATATCCACACTTATATTATTAATTGACATAATAAAAACCATTGTAGGTATAAAATCATAATGGTAATATAGCATTTGCAAAAATATTCTTAATGTGAAATATTCTTGACTTTTTTGATACAAATGTTATACTACACAAAGTGATAATTCGTATTGATTATTACTGAATTTAAATAGCTAAAATAATCAGGTGCATTAAATGCTTAATAGGGAAGTAGGTGTGATTCCTACGCTGTCCCGCAGCTGTAATGTGGAGCAAGCTTATTCTATGTCACTGGGAAACTGGGAAGACGAAGCGAGCGATGATACAGAGCCAGAATACCTGCCTTATTGTTACGCGATAATTCCTGCGACGGACGGGAAGGCGATTATAGGTAGGCTAGGTGTGTCTATTTGTGTGTTTTGCGCCCTTCTGTGATATGCAGAAGGGCTTTTTATATGTTATTTTAAATTCTCTTTGCAAGCGAAACACGGCCAGCTCGGTAGAGAGAATTTGAAAAATAAAGAAAGAAAAAAGGTGTTTGTAAATGTTCAAAGGTAAGAAAAGTTTAGCAATGGCAGTATTTTGTGCCGTTGCAAGCGTTGGCTTTGTTGCTAACGTTCATGCAGAAGAGTTAGACAGCTACAAGATGGATAATGTTGTTATCCAAGGTGAAAAAGACGTTCTTCCTGGCGGTCTAGCAAAATCTGTAGCAAATGTAGGTCTTGTTGGTACTGGCGATGTTATGGAAACTCCATATACCGTTGTTAACATCAGTGAAAAAACCATCAAGACATTCTCTGATCCCCACACTGGTATCATGGGTGCTTTGGCCATGAACCCTTCTGTTCGTTCTGACCGTGGTGGTACCTACACAGACTTGACAATTCGTGGCTTCTATCTGTCCGGTCACAATATGTATGTTAATGGCATTCCTGGTTTGCTTTGTCAATCTAATGTATCCTATGATTTCGCCGATAGTGTATCTATTATCTCCGGTCCTAACCTTGGTGTAAACGGTTCTACACTGAACGAATCCGTTGGTGGTAGTGTTAATGTAATTTCTAAAAAGGCTACTGCTGAAGGTAATGCTAACATGAAATTTGCATATCGTGGCGGTACTTCCTTTGAACAGAGCCTTGATGTTGGTAAGCGCTTTGGTAAAGACAACGAATGGGGTATTCGTTTCAACGCTCAAAACATTGGCGGTGAAACTGTTATCGAGGGAGAAAATCTTGAGAAACAAAACATTTTCATTAATTTGGATCATGAAGATGAGAAATCTAAAACAAATCTGCTTTTAGGCTACAACCATGTAAACCATGAAGGTGGTCCTGGTGCCTTCAGCTTTGATTCTGCTGTTACTGATTTGCCAGATGCACCTGCAAGTGATAAATTGTACAAACCTGATTGGTCTTATAATGAATATGATGATTGGATTGCAGCATTAAATCATGAACAAAAGTTGAATGAGAATCTGACAGCCTTTATTAATGCTGGATATCATAGAGAAGACTGGTATGGCTATATTGATGGCAATCCTAAAATTATTAACAATAAAGGTGATTTTACTATTAGCATGACCAACTATCCTTTAGCTTTGACAAAAAAATACGCAGGCATCGGCTTAAAGGGTAACTTTAAAATTGGTGCTGTTAAAAATGATTTTGTAATTGGTGCTGATAAAAACTGGATGAACTACTGGTTAGAAAACAACCCCAACTGGTCTTGGAAGAATCAGACTGGCAACATCTACCAAGATAATAAGTGGCCTAATCCTGGTATAGCAACTTGGAATCCTGCTCATACTAATGATACATATATGACAGGTTGGCATATTGTAGACACTATGAAGATGCTAGACGATAAGTTACAATTAACACTTGGTCTTCATGGACATGATGCTAAACGTGTAGCTTCTGGTAAACCTGATCAAGAATCTGATGCAATTTGCCCGACTTACGCTATTAACTACAGAGTCAATGATGATGTAATGGTGTATGCTGGTCATACTGAAAGCTTTGGTATGGGTAGCATGGTATCAACTAACAATGACTATGCAAATGGTGGTCAAATGCTGGATCCTGCAAAATCCAAACAAAATGAAATTGGTGTAAGATTTAAAACTGGTAATGTATTGAATAATATTAGCTATTTTGATATTACACAAGAAAACACTATTGATAGCTGGGAAAATGGAAAAAAATACCTGCGTATGGATGGTGAACAAAATAACAAAGGCTTTGAGTGGAGCTTTAACGGCAATATTGCTGAAAAATGGGATGTAATGGGTGGCATCATGTACTTAGATGCTAAGATGAAGAAAACTTCCAAAGCAGAGCTGAATGGTAAAACTGTAAATGGTGCTGCTGAATGGTCCGGTGTGTTGGGTGCTATCTATCATGCTGATGACAAAACATCCTTAATTGGCAGAGTTAACTATGTTGATTCTACTACTATCAATAATGGTACTCTTGAAGTTCCTTCTACAGTAACCTTTGACTTAGGCGCTTCT
>USBG01000140.1 GCA_900552855.1 uncultured Phascolarctobacterium sp.
GCTGAAGGTCTGAAGGTTGGCTTTGTACGCCCCATTACTATTTGGCCCTTTGCTGAAAAGCAAATGAAGGAGCTGGCTGGCAAGGTTAAAGGCATCCTTGTACACGAGCTGAACTGCGGCCAATATGTATTGGAAGTAGAGCGTGCTGTAGCTGGCAAGGTTCCTGTAACTTTGTATGCTAAATATGATAATGAATCTGCAACACCTGCTCAGCTTTTAGCTGAGATTAAAAAGGCTATGGCTTAAGTGGATGAGAGGAGAAATATATAATGAGCGTAATGGAAGACTTAATTGCTAAATATTTCCGTCCGGGCCGTCTGCCTCATATCTGGTGTCCCGGCTGCGGTAATGGCGTTATTACCGGCGCCATTGTAAAGGCTATTGATAAACAAGGCCTGGCAAAGGACGACGTTGCCATCATCAGCGGTATTGGCTGCTCCAGCCGTTCCTCTGGCTATCTTGATTTCAACACCGCCAACACTCTGCATGGCCGTGCTCTGCCCATTGCTACTGGCGTAAAAATGGGTAATCCTAAACTGAATGTAATTGTATGCAGTGGCGACGGTGACTGCACTGCTATCGGCGGCAACCATCTTATTCATGCTGCACGTCGTAATATAGACCTGACCTTGGTTGTTTACAATAACAGCATTTATGGTATGACCGGTGGTCAATATTCCCCTATGACACCGATTCATTCTAAAGCAACCACTGCTCCCTACAGCACCATTGAACCTAGCTTCAATCTGCTGGACCTGGCTAAGGCTGCTGGCGCTACCTATGTAGCACGCGCAACTACCTATCACGTTCCTCAAATGGTTGATGTAATTGCTAAGGGTATTGAACACAAGGGCTTCTCCATTATTGAAGTTGTAAGCGCTTGCCCCATTTCCTTTGGTCGTCAAAACAAAATGGGCGGACCTGCGGAAATGATGGCTTGGCAACGTGACCACGGCGTATTAAAGGCTGTTTGGGACAGAATGGATGAAGAAAAGAAGGCAGAAGCAATTGCTGCAGGCAAATTCCCCATCGGCGTACTGTATGAAAACAACGATGTACAGGAATACACCGCTGCCTATGACGAATTAATCAAACGTGCACAGGAGGGAAAATAATCATGAGACAAAGCTTTCGTTTCTCCGGTACTGGTGGCCAAGGCCTAATTACTGCTGGTATTATTTTGGCTGAAGCTGCCCTCTTAGATGACAAGCAGGCTGTTCAATCTCAATCCTATGGTCCTGAAGCACGTGGCGGCTCTTCCAAGGCTGAAGCTATCATCTCTGATGATGCTATTCACTTTGGTCGTGTAATCTGCCCTGATACTCTGTTAGTAATGAGCCAGGAAGCAGCAAATAAATATACTGCTGACTGCGACGAAAACACCACTGTTATCACTGATACACTTTTTGTTGGTGATGTACCTGGTACCTACGGCAAACGTGTTGATTTGCCTATTACTCACACTGCAAACACTGTCTGCGGTAAGACTCTGTTTGCTAACATTGTAGCATTAGGTGCTGTAGTAGCTCTTACTAAATGTGTTTCTAAAGAAGCCATCACCAAAGCCGTATTAAACCGTGTTCCTAAAGGAACTGAGGAAGCTAACACCAAAGCTCTTGAAGCAGGCATGGCTTTGATTAAAGAATAATTCTACACATCTATCAACCGCTCATGCATCGCATGAGCGGTTTTATTTTCTTGACAAAAACAATTACCTACTGTAACATAAGCATATCTTAACGCTAGGAATTAAAGATATAAATTTCTATAATAGATATAAAGGATTTTTCTCATTAGCAAAGAATTCTAGGCATAGAAGTTTTTATAATATATAAAGGAGGCGCGCTATGTACAACGAAGCTGAATTAATATTAAAGCTAGAACAAACCAGTAATTTAAACGACACTGAGCTGTACTATCTTATTAATTCTACTGCGCCTGACACAAACCACCAGCTGGCCCTTGCTGCCGACAGAGTCCGTCGCCAGCACTATGGCGATGCAGTCTTTATCCGTGGTCTTATTGAGTTTACTAACTACTGTAAAAACAATTGTCTCTACTGCGGTATTAGAGCTAGCAACAGCTGTGCTAAGCGGTATCGTCTCAAGGAAGAAGATATTTTAAGCTGCTGTGCTGAGGGCTATAAACTGGGCTTTAGAACCTTTGTGCTTCAAGGTGGCGAGGATCCATATTTTACAGATGATAAAGTTTGCAGCTTAGTATCATCAATACGCAATAATCATCCTGATTGTGCTATAACCCTTTCTATCGGTGAAAAATCTCGAGAAAGCTATCAGGCATATTTTGATGCTGGTGCCAATCGTTATTTGCTCCGTCACGAAGCAGCTGACTCACAGCTTTACGAACAACTGCATCCCCAATCAATGAGCTTAGCAAACCGTACTCGTTGCCTATACGATTTAAAGGATATTGGCTATCAGGTTGGCTCGGGCTTTATGGTAGCTCCACCATATCAAACAACCCAACACCTGATTAAGGACCTACGCTTTTTGCAGCAGCTAGAGCCAGATATGATTGGCATTGGTCCATATATCAATCATAAGGATACACCCTTTAAGGATATGCCAAGTGGCTCTTTGGAGCTAAGTCTACGAATGCTGTCCATCTTACGCCTTATGTTTCCTTATGCATTGCTTCCCTCTACTACTGCCCTAGGCTCCATCCACCCCCATGGCAGAGAACAAGGACTACAGGCAGGCGGTAATGTAGTTATGCCTAATTTATCGCCCAGCGCTGTACGTCAGCATTATGCTATCTACAACAACAAACTCCACAGCGGTCTAGAGGCTGCACAAAGCCTAGCCGCACTTAAAGAGGAAATAAAAAAAGCCGGCTACCAAATAGTAGTCGACAAAGGCGATGTACGTCGCTAAATAATATAGAGCTTGCTTTCAACAAGTATCTATCCGTAATGAAAAGGAGAATATTTTATGAACAAGAAAGCAATAATCGCAATGAGCGGCGGCGTTGACTCCAGCGTTTCTGCCTTACTAATGCTTGAAAAGGGCTATGAATGCATGGGTATGACCATGAGCCTTTTTGACACTAATGAGTTGGGGCTACCTGAACGTAGCCACGATGATGTTGCTGATGCAAAAGCAGTCTGCGATAGACTAGGCATTCAACACATTGCCTGTGATTTCAAGCAGGAATTTAAATGCCATGTTATCAGCCGCTTTGTTTCCGCTTATGAAAAAGGACGCACTCCTAACCCATGTATTGATTGCAATCGCAATCTCAAGTTTGGCAAAATGATTGACGAGGCACAGCGTCTTGGCTATGACTACATAGCTACAGGACACTACGCACGCATTGTCTATGACGAAGAAAAGGGTCGTTACCTGCTCCGTAAGGCTGCAGATCCTGCCAAGGATCAAAGCTATGTGCTCTATAATATGACCCAGCATCAGCTGTCTCATACCATTTTTCCTCTAGGCGAGCTTACTAAGCCTGAGGTCCGTGAGATTGCCGAAAAAAATAACTTTGTCAATGCCCATAAGGGAGACAGTCAGGATATTTGCTTTATTCCCGATGGTGACTATGCATCCTTTATTGAAAAACGTCGTGGAAGAAAATTTCCACCTGGTAATTTCATTGACGAAAGCGGTAAGGTGTTAGGACGTCACAAGGGCATTATTCACTACACCGTCGGACAGCGCAAGGGCTTAGGCCTAGCTCTGCCCCAGCCCATGTATGTCAAGGCTATTGATGTAAAGGCTAATACTGTTATCCTTACTACTAACAGCGGACTTTTTACAACCAAGGTTGTTGCTAAAAGCATTAACCTCATTGACTGTGACCGTATTACCGAGCCTCGTCGCGTAAAAGCCCGTATCCGCTACCACCAACAGGAGCAATGGGCAACAGTTATCCAAACCGATGACGATACTTTAGAATTAGAATTTGATGAACCACAAAGAGCAATCACTAAGGGACAATCCTTAGTCATGTATGAAGATGACTTTGTCGTTGGTGGCGGCGTAATCTGCTAAGGATTATATAAAAATCCTAAATTACCACAGTCTTGTAATGATAGTCTGCTCTAAATAATTGTAAAAACACTGCACAGCTTATCTTACAAAATAGGCGTTTTTGGAAGCGTAGTGGCTATTATAGCTGCTACGCTTTTTAATTTAGACCTTTACCAAAAATAAAAAAACCCGTCTTCGACGGGTT
>USBG01000141.1 GCA_900552855.1 uncultured Phascolarctobacterium sp.
GTGTTAAACGGCTACCTCTTGTGGAACGGGAGATTAATTTCACACCAACTAAACGCTCTAATTTTTTCATTTGAGCGCTGAAAGCTGATTGTGTAATATTCATAGATTGTGCAGCTAATGTAAAGCTTCCTGTTTTATTATAAGTAATAAAACTTTGTAGCTCTTGCATTGTAGGTAACTCTTTCATGTTATTCCCCCAACTTAGACATAAGACTCCAATGATACCTATTACCTTACTTATTCATATTGTAGCATACTATAATTGATTTTTCATCTAAATCTATAAAATATGATGAAGCATGCACAATCGATATAGTGAGCAATATTATCGCAAAAAAGTGTAATATAAGTTCGCTATTATGCACTTATTTCAATGACTTTCACCATTATCAATAATTGACATAAGTAAATGAAAATGATATTATACATGGGTACCATTATGTGTCGGTACAAGTTTTTTATTCAACTATGAGGTGATAATCACATGGCAACGAGAAGAGAGGCTCGATTCAAACTTTGTCGTCGCTTTGGTGTGAACGTATTCGGTCACGCAAAAGCCTTGAATCGCGTCAAAAAAGACCAACGTCAGAAGAAAATGTCTGAGTATGGCACACAATTATTAGAAAAACAAAAAGAGGGTAAAAAGCGCATGAAGCAGGTTGGCTCTGTGGAGCTGCCGCAAGAGGCATTCATGGCTGTTCTGAAAATGGACTAAAAATAAATTTAAGGTTGCGAGGTTATCATAAGATAGCCTCGTACTTTTATTATGTAATGAAAATTATTTGATTTATGCTATGGTCCTAATGTTTTTTTCATTCGTCTCTGAAAAGCTTGCAGATGAGCATGGTAATGGTGCTTTCTTTAGAAGAAGTTTATTAAGATTATGGAATATGAATTATAAAAGTATCAAATGAAAATAGAGTGATGACTATGAAGAATGCTAATGAATATAAAATGACACAGGCTGTGTATGTACACATTCCCTTTTGTCGTCAAAAATGCTTGTACTGTGATTTTGCCTCCTACGCAGGCTGCAGCAGGCAGCAGATGGATGCTTATGCTGAGGCTGTATGCCTGGAGATTGCAGGGCGTGAGTCTGAGTCTGGCAAAGTAGCAGCTGATGCAACAATCTATTTTGGTGGTGGAACTCCAAGTACCTTGCCTATGGACGCCTTGGCTAAAATAGTTAACGCCTTAAAAAAGCACGGCTTTTGGCGTACTCCTGCAGAGGCGACTATTGAGGTTAATCCTGGAACTGCGGATTTAGAAAAGCTGCGTTTTTTTCGTAGCTTAGGCTTTGACCGTATCAGCTTTGGTGTACAGTCCTTAAATGACGCAGAGCTAAAGACTATTGGCCGTATTCATAGTGCCGCGGAAGCTTTGGAGACAATCCAGTTGGCTAAGGCTGCTGGCTTTGAGCGTATTAGTGCTGATTTAATATATGGATTGCCCGGGCAATTATTGGAAAGTCTTAAAGCTACGATTGAACGCCTTTTGGCTACAGGTATTGAGCATATGTCAGTTTATGGTTTGATTGTGGAGGAAGGAACGCCCTTAGCTAAGCTAGTAGATAGTGGCAGGCTGCAGCTTCCTGATGAAGATACTGCGGCTGATATGTATGATTTAGTGCAGCAAATGCTGAAGTCTGCAGGCTTTAAACGCTATGAAATTTCTAACTATGCCAAAAACGAGCAATATTCTCGTCATAATCTTGTTTATTGGCAATACCATCCTTATGCCGCCTTTGGCGCTGCAGCAGCAGGCTTTGACGGCAGGGTGCGTCGAAGTGCGGTGGAAATGGTGGTGCCTTATATAAAGGGAGTACAGCAGTTGTATGGCGCACCGATTGAGAGTAGGACTTTGTTTGAGGAAAGTGCAGGTACTGAGCAATGTCTTGAGAAAACTGCTAAGGGAATAGCAGATGTTGTGTCAAGCATTGAGAAGGCTCCCACGGAAGCAGCAAATGCCATGCAAGGCCCTGAAAACGCCAAAAAGAAGCCTGGCTTAGATTCTTTTGAACGTGAAAAAGTGTATGCCAAGCTTTATATGGAAGAAAGGCTTACTGATGAGGAGCTTTTTGGTGAGTTTATGTTTATGGGCCTGCGCCGCTCTCAGGGAGCTGATTTAAATGAGGCACAGGAACGCTTTGGTGTTGATGTGTGGCAACGCTATTGTAAGGAGCTACAGCCTTTAATAGAGCATAATCTGCTTGTCTATGATAAGGAAAACGGATATTTGCGACTGACGGAGCAGGGAATGGCTGTTGGTAATCAGATTTTTGAGATTTTTGTTTGATATATGCAGTGTTGGCAAAAGCAAAACTTTCAGACCTGTTAGGATAAGCTGTTTACGATAATAATTGCAGAGCTTTGCCTACTAATATTAAAGAGTGGCTGTTATAAATGTAGAAGCTTTATTTGTGTCGCTGTAGTATGCTCGATAAAGAAGAGCTGTGACAGCGGTTATATACGTATTTTTAAAGGAACATTTTGCTTTGGCAGAGTGTTCCTTTATTATTTAGAGCAATCTTTGAATTATTTGTGATAAAGCTAAATTTCTCTAAAATTATGTTGACAATATACTAGGGCAGTGCTATTCTAGTATCAGATGTTAGCACTCCAATCGGATGAGTGCTAACAATCGAAGATGAGGTGGGAATATGCTAAACGATAGAAAAAAGAAAATTCTCCAGCTCATAATTGAGGATTATATTTCAACTGCCGAACCTGTGGGCTCTAGAACAATTGCCCGCAAGTACGATTTGGGTCTCAGCCCTGCAACCATTCGTAATGAAATGAGTGATTTGGAGCTCTTGGGTTATCTGGAGCAGCCACATACCTCTGCAGGACGTGTGCCATCAGCTCAGGCCTATCGCTTTTATGTAGATTCTCTGATTGAGCCGGGAACCTTAACCGACAATGACAGAGCGCTTATAAATAGCTGGTTTAGTGAACGACGCCGCAGTATTGAAGAGATTTTTCAATCGACGGCAAAGATTCTTTCCCGTATGACACAGAACGTTTCCATGGTTCTGGCCAATAGGGACATAAGCGCCCGCTTCCGTTATTTAAAGTTTTTGCCCTTGGATGAGCATCACGCCATCCTTTGCATCGTAACTGATGATGGCAATGTTGATAACTGTGTGGTGGAAATTCCTTTAGGAATGCGCTTTGAAGAGCTGGACTATATGGCAGGACGCATTAGCCGCCTGCTGGAGGGACGCGAGCTTGCTGGTATTACAGAGGACCTTTTAAATGCAGTCCATAGTAATGTAGCCGATGATAAGCTACTCTTTAGCTCACTGGTTAGCTCCATCCGCCGGATGGGACGTAAAAGTCAGGAGCAAAGAGTTTTCTTAGGTGGCACAAAGCAGCTCTTAAATCAGCCGGAATTCCGCGATGTGGAAAAGGTTAAAAACCTTTTAGGTATCCTTGAAGAGGAAAAGGTTGTTAAGGATTTGCTGGCAGCCGGCGAGGATAGCGGCCTAAGGATTACCATTGGCAGCGAGAACAAGTTTACTGGTATTCAGGACTGCAGCATGGTACAGGCAACCTACCGCTTAAACGGCAAGATTGTGGGCACTATGGCTGTGCTTGGACCAACTCGTATGGAATATGGCAAGGTAATCACAGTTATGGATTATCTGCATAAATATCTGAAAACAATGTTTGAGCAAAATACAGATAAATAGAAGCAAAAGGAGGAAGACCCTTGCAAGAAGATGTTAAAAACACTAATGCAGAAGAGTTAAATGAAGAGGTTGCGCAGGAAGCAGCAGAAAATACCGAAGCTGCTGAGGAAACCGAAGTAAAGGTTGACCCTAAGGACGAGCAAATTGCTGAGTTGCAAAACCGTCTGCTCCGTCTGCAGGCTGATTTTGATAATTATCGTCGTCGCACTAACTCCGAGAAGGAACAGCTTTCCACATTTGTTACTTCTAATGTAGTAAGCAAGTTCTTAAAGGTTTTAGATAATTTTGAAAGAGCTGAGGCTAGCGTTGCTAAGACTCAGGATATTGAAGCCGTAATTGAAGGTATGAAGCACATTCGCCGCCAGTTTGAGGATACCTTTAAGGAACTGAACGTGGTGGAGATTGAAGCTGAAGGCCAAAAGTTTGACCCTAACTTCCATGAAGCAGTAATGCGCTCCAATAATCCGGAGCTGGAGGATGAAACCATT
>USBG01000142.1 GCA_900552855.1 uncultured Phascolarctobacterium sp.
AGATTATCAAGAATACATACCGCACTTTAATGACAAGAGGTATGAAGGGATGTTATATTTATTGCACTGATAAAGAATTGCAGGATTATATCCGTAGGAGATTAAAGATTACGGAATCCTATGATGGTAATTGTTATAGCTATGATAGTAGTTACGATGCAATGATGGCAGCAGAGCAACCTAGCTTGTTTGGAAAAGAATAAATGAAACTATGTATACAGCCTGAACAAAAAATGTTTGGGCTGTTTTTTTATTATAAATTATTAAGCGTATCTCAATAGTTAGATTTTATTTTTGCTTATGTTGTGATAGTAGGTAAATTACTTTTAAAGTAATGAAAATTTTCAAGCCTTGAAAGTGTTAGGTGTTGTTGGTGGCGTTTTTGATTTCAACTCTTAAGTATTTCTTAATAGTTCACCTAATGTCTGAACAAGCTCCACTATTTCTAACACAACTAAAAACACCATCTACCCTTGGGAGCGGTGTTCTCCTTAAGGCAGATGGTGTTTTTATGTATTCGATGCTTTATTTCAAATAAGCGCAATTAGCGTAAAAATGAAAAAAACCGCTTAATGGTAAGCGGCTTCCTTCTAAATTCAAATTCACGGGGAAGGCCGACTTTCCACAACCGACCTTTCTTGTGTATTATTCTATATGTTTATATAGGAAATGTCAAGTTTCAAACCTGGTTCCCCCTAGTATAAGCAGGCATGTTACAGAAGCTTGTAATGAATAAATGAAAGATAGTATATAGTATTTTTCGTCACTTAAAATGCGCCACCATCCTTTGGGAGTTTATTCACTCCTTTAGGTTGGTGGCGTTTTTGTATTTTGAACACTTCGGAATTTCCGAATAGTTCACCTAAATCCTGAACAAGTTTAGTCTAACATCCTAATAAGATTTGCTTAAACATGGCTTCTTCAAATCTCTCTCATTTTTTACATTTCCATGATATTTCCTTAACATTGAGCCTTTACAATATGGTTAGAGCTTGTAAAAAGCTTGATGAAAGGAAGGAAATGAAGATGAGCTTTCTCCATTGCAACAAAAAGGCTATTTTAGCAGCTGTTTTAGGTATGTCCTGTACTGCTGCTGGTTTTTATGGTACCGCAGCCGAGGCCGCAGGCTACACCGCACCTCAGCCGCAAACTATTAAGGTTTTGCCTATTGATAATGCAAAATTTGTTCAAGGTCAACGCTTTGACTTTTCTGTAGAGGTTAATAATGCTGATGAGCCGGATATGCAGGTTACTATTAACGGCAAGGATGCAGCTGCTTATTTTGGTAAGGATGCAGTTAAGTCCATGGTTGGCAAGACTGCAGTTTATCGTATAAATGACGTTAGCTTTCCTAAGGCTGGCGATATTAAGATTGAAGTAAATGACGACGGCGCTAAGCGCAGCGTTTCCTATAAAGTCACTAACGAGAAGGCTAAAAAGCGTGCTAAGAACGTTATCCTTTTTGTTGGTGACGGTATGAGCTTGCAGGCTAGAGAGATTGCCCGCATTATGTCCAAGGGTATTACCGAGGGCCGTTACAACGACCTTCTGAATATGGAAAAGATGTCCAATATGGCGCTGATTACCACCTCTGGCTATGATTCTTTAGTAACAGACTCTGCTAATAGTGCTTCTGCTTACGCTACTGGTCATAAGAGTGTGGTTAATGCCATGGGTGTTTATGAGGACTGCACTGCAGACCCCTTTGATGACCCTAAGGTAGAAAACATTATTGAGCTGGCTAAGCGTACACGCGGTATGGCAACTGGTATTGTTTCTACTGCTAATATTACTGACGCTACTCCTGCAGCTATGCTGTCCCACACTCGCAGACGTGCGGAGCAAAACCATATTGCTCAGGATATGCTGGCTGATTATCATCGTCCTGATGTAATTATGGGTGGTGGTGCAAGACATTTCCTGCCTATGGAGATTGCTGGCTCTAAGCGTAAGGATAATGTGGATGTAATTAAGGGCTTTGAGGATTTGGGCTATAGCTTCTCAGGCAGCAAAACTGAGCTGAAGGCTATTCCTGAATCTGAGGATAAGCTTTTAGGCCTGTACCATCTGAATAACATGAATGTGTATGTAGACCGAGAGATGCTGAAGAATCCTAAGGTTTTAGGCAGCTTTAGAGATCAGCCTGGCCTGGTGGAGATGACCGATAGAGCTATTAAGGCTTTGAGCAAAAAAGAAAACGGCTTCTTCCTGATGGTTGAGGGTGCTTGTGTTGATAAGCAGCTGCACGTTTTGGATTGGCAGCGTGCTGCATATGACAATATTGAGATGGATAAGGCTGTAGGTCTTGCGCAGGAGTTTGCTAAAAAGCATCCTGATACCTTGATTATCGTAGTGGCTGACCATGCTCATGGTGCAAGCATTACTGGTACTTATCACGAGCTGGACGGCAAAACCGGTCGTGAAGCAGTGCGTACCTATGCGGATGCTAAATGGCCTACCTTTGAGGATAAGGATGGCGATGGTTATCCCGATAATCCGGATCCGACTGTGACCTTGGCTGTGCAGTTTGCTAACCATCCTGATACTAATATAGATTATCGTTTTAAACAGATTCCTACTGATCCTGCAATTATGGCTGGTGATAAGGCTATTGCTAACCCTGCAATTAAGGGCGAGTTTGCTCCTGGCAATATTCCGGCTGCAGATTCTCAGGAGGTGCATTCTGCTGACGATATTCTGCTGAACGCTCAAGGTCCTGGCGCAGAGTACTTTAATGGTGTAATGGATAATACTGAGGTGTTCTTCGGTATGGTGCGTGCACTGGGCCTGGACGGCAATAAAAATGTAAAGTAAAGTGGTGATGAGGGTGCTGGGTAGGATTTTAGGAATTGTCCTTGTACTGCTGGCACTGCCGCTTGTTACTGCAGTTGGCATGAGGGGAACGGCTTATGAGAATGGGCCGTTCCTTTCGGCATGCAGTAGTGCACAGGCGTGGTGGTTTGAGGATGCTGTTACTATTGGCTTTGATGAGATGTATGAATCTGCTTCGTCTAGAGGTATTGTGCTTTCGCAAAAGCTAAAGGTTGCAGAGGGTAAAAGGGTGGCTATGACTGGCTTTATGGCTCCGCCTTTGACGCCTACTATTAATTTTTTTGTGCTTACCAAAGAGCCTATGTCCATTTGTCCCTTTTGCTCCAGTGATGCTGATTGGCCGTCAGATATTGTAGTGGTTAAGCTGAGCGAGCCAGTCAAGGCACTGCCCTTTGATAGTCCTATTAGGGTGACAGGTATTTTAGAGCTGGGGACAGAGGTGGATGCAGAAACCGGCTTTGTAAGTTTGGTGCGTATTTCCTCAGAGAAGCTGGAGGCTATATAGATGCTGCTAGATATACGTGATTTGGAAAAACGCTTTGTTGGTCCTCAGGGTCAGGTTACGGCAGAAATATTTGTACCAAGACTGCAGCTGGATAGGGGCGAGCTGTTGGTTTTAGAGGGACCTAGCGGTAGTGGCAAAACTACTCTTTTACACATGATTGCAGGGCTGCTGCGTCCTGATAAGGGTCAGCTTTTGTTTGATGGTATAGATTTGTGCTCATTAACTAATAAGGAGTGGGACTTGTGGCGGTCCTATAACATTGGCTATATTTTTCAGCGTTTAAATTTGCTAGAGGCCCTTACTGTGGAGGAAAACATTATGCTGGCTTCCTACTGGAACGGCATTGAGTGCGACAATTTGCAGGTAAGGGTTTATCAGCTGCTAGATTTAGTGGGACTGGCAGATAGGGCAAAGGATTTTCCCTGCTGCTTAAGCCTAGGCGAGCAGCAAAGAGTGGCTGTGGTACGTGCCTTGGTGAACCGTCCTGCTCTGCTTTTAGCCTACGGCCAGTCTTGATGTGAAGAATAGCCAGATTGTGCTGCAAACATTGCGTGAGCTGTGTCAGCAGGAGGGTGTGGCTCTTATTTTAAGCACCCATGACGAGGCCGTTAAGGCACAGTTTAGCAGGCGCTATAATATACGAGAGGGTGAGGCTGGTGCATGAATATACTTTAATTAAGAGATTGCTCTTTAGCCGTCCTCTGCAAAATTTATTGGCTG
>USBG01000143.1 GCA_900552855.1 uncultured Phascolarctobacterium sp.
CAATAGCCAAATAGTCACCACGCAGACGCAGTACAGGTGTACCAATAAGAAAGGCTATCAAGGAAGATAACAAACCACCTAAAATAAGAGCCAGCCATAAAGGAAACTCAATATCTGCAATAGCAGGATGCATAGGAACAGCGTAGAATACGTTTTCACGCAGCTCTACAGGAACAGTAAAAATACCAACAACATAGGCACCTACAGCCATAAAGCCAGCCTGTCCTAAGCTAAACTGACCAGCAAAGCCGTTGGTAATATTCATGGACAAACCAATAATAGCATAGATTAAGCACAGATTTATAATTCTGCGTACATAGGAGTCCATCTCTAGCTGAGCGAAGCAGGCAAAACCAAACATGGCAACTACACCTGCAACAGTCAGTAATAAATCTCTTTTGTTGCTCATGTTTACACCTTCTCCGTAGTTTTTTCACCCAATAAGCCAGTAGGCTTATAGAACAGAATAACAATTAAAACAATAAACGCAAAGGCATCACGATAACCAGACAGCTGCGGGAAGAAGGCTACAATCAGAACCTCACCTAAGCCTAGGATAAAGCCGCCAAGTACAGCGCCCTTAATATTGCCAATGCCACCAATTACAGCTGCAATAAAGCATTTCAGGCCAGGCATAACACCAAGCATAGGGGTGATGCCTGGATAACGTACGCCCCACATAAAAGCACCAATTGCTGCTAATGCACTACCGATAATAAAGGTCATGGAAATAACCTTATCAATATCTACACCCATAACTCGAGCAATTTCATAATCCTTAGATACAGCACGCATAGCCATACCTACCTTAGTCTTGTTAACTATGTACAGCAGTCCATACAAACTCAGCATAGTAATTACAGGAATAACAAGGCAGATTGCCTGAATCTGAATTTCACCAAAGGCTACATTCTGACTCAGCACCGGGATATCCGGAAAACGCATAGGACGACCACTAAACAGATAGTTTGCCAGATTCTCCAATAAGAAGGATGCACCAATTGCGGAAATGAGTACGGAGTTTTTCGGAGCCTCACGCAAAGGTCTGTAAGCAGTACGTTCAATAAGCACACCTAATAGTGCCGTTGCGACAATAACGCCAAAAAAGGTAATATACCAGGGAATATGGAATACAGAGATTCCAAAGAAAGCAAAGTAGCAGGCCATCATAACAATGTCGCCATGAGCGAAGTTAATCATTAGCAAAATGCCGTATACCATAGTATAGCCAATGGCAATAAGCGCATACAGGCTACCTAGGGAAATACCGTTGGCTAAGTGCTGAGCCAAGCTTACAGCTGTCATATTAGATAATGCAGCAAATAGTTCCATTATTTCACCATCCAAAATTCAAGTAATAAATATGCTCCCGCCTCTGCTGGAAGTGGGAGCATATTAACGGATACTTAATTATTTAACGTCAACAAATTCGTGGAATTTGAATTTACCGTCAGTAACCTTTTTGATTACAGCAGCCTTAACAGCATCACCATTTTCGTCCAATGTGGTTTTACCGGTTACAGCCTCTAAATCCTTAGTGGTCGCAATAGCATCACGTACCTTTTGAGGATCTAAGCTGTTAGCACGTTTAATAGCATCAATTGCAATCAAATAAGCATCATAGCCAAGAGCAGACAGTGCAGAAGGTTCTCCCTTGTATTCAGCAGTATATGCATCTAAGAATTTTTGAGCTTCTGCGGTAGATGCCTTTTCACGGTCAAATGCGGTGCACAGAGCTGCTCCTTCAACATCCTTACCACCAACATCGATAAATTCCTGAGTTTCCCAAGTATCGCCACCCATAAACGGTGCTTCAATACCCAGCTGACGAGCTTGCTTAATCAGCAGTGCAGATTCAGTAAAGTTACCAGGTGCAAATACAGCATCAGGATTCTTAGCCTTAAGGTTAGTCAGAACTGCAGTAAAGTCCTTGTCACCAGTTTGGTAGTTAGCAACATCAATGATGCAATCCGGATCGCCAGTCAGTTTTTTGAAGGTTTCTACGAAGAATTTTGCCAGACCAACGGAGTAGTCATTGGAAACCTCTTGTACGATTGCTACCTTACGAGCACCATTATTGTAAGCGTAATTTGCCATTACAGAGCCTTGGAAAGGATCGATAAAGCAGCCACGGAAATAATAATCATTATTTGCAGTTACCTGCGGGTTGGTAGGAGAAGTGCCAATTGCAGGAACCTTACTTTCTTTAACGATGTTACCAGCTGCCATGGACAAAGAAGAGCCATAGGAACCAAGCAAGGTAACAACCTTTTCTTTTTCAATCAAGCGAGCAGCAACGGAAGCGGCCTCTGCTTTATCAGACTTATTATCAGCAACTACCAGCTCAACCTTTTTACCTAATACTTCAGGATGAAGCTTGTTAGCCAGCTTAATACCACGCAGCTCTAATTCACCGCCAGCAGCGTTATCACCAGTAAGAGGCAGGAAAACGCCAACCTTTACAACGTCAGCATTCTTTGCTTCTTCTTTTTTATCTCCGCCACAACCGGTCAAAGCACCTAAAACAACAGCGGAAGCAACTAATACAGATAAAGTCTTGTTCATTTTCATATATATAACCCTCTCTTCCAAACGCTGCAGCTTTAAGCGCAGCTCATTTCTAAGTTAAAAGCATTATACCACCGAGTTAATTATGTGGCAATATGGTGAAAAGTGTAAAAATTTATCATTTTCAATGCTTTATTTACACTTAATCGATTATACTTTACACTATTTTAGTGTACTTTTTCTTAATTTTCATCTTTTTGTCTTCATATAGCAAACATCACTAGAAAACACATTAAGCAAAAGTCCACTGTACACGTACCAATGCAACACTAATATTTTTAAAAATTTTTATTAGTATACTCTAATTCTTTTTATTTTGTTACATTCTTAACAATATCTGCAAATTATCATTTTTTATCTTGTTATTACACAATTTTATTAATTTTAACTAACCAAAGGACAGCTTTATTTAATCCCTAATCATAATAGAGTACACTATTATGATGCTTATAATAACTAAATCTGCACACAATCTCTTTACACCATTTAGCACTGGTACGTAATTTAGCAATTGTAATGTGTATTATATTATGTATACTGTATTCATATTATTGTAAAATTATTGGTTTATAAATCTGATTACCATCCGGCGTTTTGTTCAATATTCTGACTGTTGTCAACTTCTTGCTGCGGGATTGGGAAATGGTAACATTTGGAAAGAAAAATACGTTCTTCCAGCAGGCTTCTGGTATATGTAGGATTTTCTAGGCTGCCTGTTACAGTAACCTTGTATACTGGTTTAGAGAACCATTCTTCCGCTTTGGCCCATCGGCGGGCATCGAAGAAACGATTGTCTTCGAATGCAAATTCTACACGATATTCTTTGTAGATGCGCTGTCTGAGTTCGTCCTTATTCCAATTTTTGTTTTCATCTAATTCTCCTACACCGGCACGTTTACGTATCAGGTTGACTGTTTTTACTGCATTTTTGCTGTCACCCAATTCATTAAGTGTCTCTGCATACCCAAGTAATATTTCCGCATAACGTATCATTTGGGGGTTACAGTCATAATTGGAGTTTCCCGAACTTTTGTGTCCGATTCTATCGTCGAGATATTTCAGGACGAGATAACCGGATGATTTGCTTTTATCATCTACGTCAGTCATATCCAACGCTTGTTGGGAACCATTAAGATCGAATGTGTTGCCATGATAAAAGATTGTCATTTTAAGGCGTGGATCCCGGTTTTCATAAGGATTCTTATCGTCATATCCTGAATTTTTATTAATGATAGGCTGGCCATTGGCATCGTATCCGGTGATTGGTTCAGTACCGTCTTTCATGTCGTAAGCATCTACCAGATTCTGAGTGGGAGTACATCCCACATAAGATTTTTCATTCCAGGGAGCTCCTTGGGGAAGATTACTATGCATGGTGGCATTGGCAGCGAGTAGATATGTATATATATTTTCTTTGGTTTTACGCTCGCAGAAATAATGTG
>USBG01000144.1 GCA_900552855.1 uncultured Phascolarctobacterium sp.
GTCAGAACGACGCACTGCCTTTTTATCTATTTCATCAATAAACACAATGCCGTTTTCCGCTCTAGCCTTGGCCATCATCACACGCTCCTCCTCGCAGCAGCAATTATTAGCCTGATTATACGCTTTGCGATATAAGCGCACCAATGCACTTTCTGCATCCTCACCTGCATAGCCATTAGCAGTCATACTTGTAGAGCTTACAATAACATATGGAACATTCAAAATATCAGCAAGCACTTTAATCATATAGGTTTTTCCACAGCCACTAGGTCCAATCATCATAATATTTGATTTTTCAATCCTCAGCCTAGGATTTTTTATAATCTTTTGGTGGTTATAGGCTGCCACCGCCAAAATACGCTTAGCATATTCCTGACCAACAATGTGCTTATCCAAATACTCCTTAATAACTCTAGGGCTGCTAGTCAGCTCCTCCTTCGTTTTAGCAATTTGGCGCTCCTTTTGAATTCTTATTTTATTTTCCTCTTCCATAATACGGTCAAATTCCTTTAAGCTTTCCTCTGGATCAATAAAAAACTCATACTCTTCCACATTAGCGTTTTTACTCATTAACCTTCAACCTCTTTCTATAAATCTCTATTCAACTGCAAAAGCCTTAGGCTTTACCTTGATAATTTCATCAATAATTCCCAGCTTCAACGCCTCTTCTGCAGTTAGGTAATTGTCTCTTTCGCAGGCAGCATACATCTTTTTATAGGTTTGTCCACAGTTTTGTGCCAACAATGTAGTAAGCCGCTGCTTTAAACCAACAATACGCTTGGCCACAATTTCAATATCCGTTGCCTGTCCACGTGCCGCACCCAAGGGCTGATGAATCATAATGCTAGAATTAGGCATAGCATAGCGTTTGCCCTTACTGCCTGCAGATAGTAGAAACGCCGCCATAGAAGCAGCCATGCCATTAGCAATAGTAATAATTGGACAGCTAATATTATTCATAACATCATAAATAGCAAAGCCTGCAGAAATACTGCCACCAGGACTATTAATATAAATAGTAATAGGCAAATCAGGACTTTCGGCCTCCAGTGTCAGTAGCTGTGCCACAATGGAACCAGAAACATCATCATCAATCTCTTCATTTAAAAGAATTATCCTGTCCTTCAGCAAACGAGAAGGCAAATCATACACATTCTTACTCTCTTTATCATAAAAGCGAGGCCACATAAAAATCATCCTTTCTAAAAGCAAACAATAAAAAGCACCGGTGCGGCGCAATCAATTAAGCGTTAGTAACATCATTACAATGCTATTATACACAGCACCATAACTCACATTTGGCAATAAAACTGCAAATCACCCTACGCCAAACTATAAAACAAAAAATCCACCTCTCAGTCAGCTACGCTGACAGCTCCCCTTCAAAGGGGAGCCTCACTCTTTATTCAAACTTTAGCCTCGCCTTTTAAGGAGACAAGGTGAATTGCCGTAGGCCAAGAGAGGGTGGCCTGGGCCAGGTGTCTGCGAACGTAGTGAGCAGACGGAGATGTCAGTTATCACACTGCCTTTACGCAGCCAAATAAAAACGCCCGCCCCCATCAATTACGACGGGAGCGGGCATAGGTTTTGTTATTGAAGAATTATTCCTTTACTTCATTTTCCACACGGGACAAAATAAAGCACAGGTCGGATAAGCGGTTCAGGCAAACTAGCACGTTATTGTTAACAGGCTCGGTTTCTGCCAAACGCAGCAGGCAGCGCTCTGCACGACGAGTAGTAGTGCGAGCAATATCCAGTGCTGCAGAACCAACATTATCGCCAGGAATGAGGAACTGCTTCAAGGGCTGAAGCATAGCATCATATCTGTCGATAGTCTCTTCAAACATCTTTACATGCTCTTCCTTAATATAAGGCTCGGGCAGGTTTAAGCTAGCAACGTCTGCCATAAGGGACATCAGCAGCTTTTGTACGCCATAGATTGTTTCTTTAACATCCTCACGTTTAACCTGACAACGAGCCAAGCCCAATGCGGAGGTAACTTCATCAATAGTGCCATACGCTTCTACACGCAGGCTTTGTTTTGCTACGCGTTCGCCGGTGTAAAGACCGGTAGTACCTTTGTCACCAGTTCTGGTGTATACTGCAGCTTTTTTCATAATCTGCACCATCCTTTCCTTCTAAGTGAGAGTGTATTTAAGCAGCCTTTGCCGCTATAGCTAAGCCCCCTTTTAAAGCAAAGGGGGCTCGGCCTTAGTTTAAATTAGTAGATTTCTTCAGCAGAGAAGAAGTTGTTGATTTCGCGCTCAGCAGCTTCCGGGCTGTCGGAACCATGAACGATGTTTTCGCCGATGGTCAGAGCAAAGTCACCACGGATGGAGCCAGGAACAGCTTCCAGCGGGTTGGTAGCGCCGTTCAGTTGACGAACAGCTTTGATTGCGTTTTCACCACGGATTACTGCGCAAACCAGAGGAGCGCCGGTGATGAAGTCAACCAGTTCGCCGAAGAAGGGTTTGCCTTCATGCTCAGCATAGTGGAATTTAGCTTGTGCTTCAGAAACCTTAACCAGTTTCAGAGCAGCAACCTTCAGACCTTTGTGTTCGAAACGAGCGATGATGTCACCAATCAGGTTTTTAGCAACGCCGTCGGGTTTTACGAGTACCAGAGTTTGTTCAATAGCCATTTGTAAATCTCTCCTTAATATTTATTCTTAATATATACTAAATCGTCAAACGATATTAGTCAAGTTATTATCCCACAGACGGATAAAGGTGTCAAGCAGGATACCGTTAAGCCTATGTTATTTTGCTAACAGCTCCTGATACTTAGCCTTATCCAGCTTTTGTACCATAGCAGTAATCAGCTTAACAGCACTTAAATAGTCATCCATATGAATTACAGACTGATGACTGTGAATATAGCGTGTAGGAACGCTAAAGGTTAAGGTCAATACGCCGCTGCCGGACAAATGAATACGTCCGCCATCAGCACCACCGCCCTCAGAAATGCTGATTTGAGTAGGAATACCCAGCTCCTTAGCAGTTTCAAAGGCCATATCACGCAGTGCGGTGTTAGGAATCATGCTAGCATCATATACAGTAATAGCAATACCCTTGCCAATCACAGCAGGTGCCACATCATCAGCCACACCAGGAGTACCGCCTGCAACACAGGTGTCTAAAACAAAGGCAATGTCAGGATTTAAAAGGTTTGCACTGGTTTGTGCACCACGCAGACCAACCTCCTCCTGTGCCGTAAACACGAAGTACAGGTCGTTCTCGATTTCCTTGTCCGCCAGCTGCTCCATCATTAGCAGGAGCGTCACGCAGCCGATACGGTTGTCCAGATACGGACCGCACAGCACGCCGTTCTGCTCGAACCGCGGTGCCTCGTACACAGCGAAATCACCGATCTGCACCAGCTTGCGCGCTTCCTCGGCCTCCTTTGCACCGATGTCGATGAACAGATTATCCAGCGTCAAATCCTTGAGCGGCGTCTTTTCCTCGTAGGAGATCACGCCGCGCGTGCCGTTGGCAAACTTCACCTGAATATTCAGCAGGTCACCGACATACAGGCCGCCGATCTGCGAAAAACGGATGAAGCCCTTGTCCTCAATATAGGTTGCAACCACGCCGATGGAGTCCATATGCGCGGCAAACAGCAGCTTTTTGCCGTTCTTTGCGCCTTTTTTACGGCAGATAAGGTTGCCGAGCGCGTCCGTCGTCACGTCGTCGATATATGCGCCTGCGATCTCCGCGATGGTCTCACGGACTGCATCCTCACGGCCGGAAGGGCCGAATGCACCCGCGACCGTGTTCCATAAATCAAAAATCTTGCTCATTCGTCGTCCCCTCCGAGTTCTTCCAGAAATGCGCGTGCGGCGGAAAGCACCGATTCGCAGTCAGCTACTGCCGCCACCGAGGACGGCGAGTGAATATAGCGTACCGGAGCCGCAGCCGCGCACACGCGCACGCCTGCACGGCTCTTGTGGATACCGGCTCCGTCCGCGCCGCCCGCCATCTGCTTCAC
>USBG01000145.1 GCA_900552855.1 uncultured Phascolarctobacterium sp.
TTTATGAGTTGCGATTGCCAAGGGTTATTTTGGCTGCTGGAATTGGTATGGGCTTGTCTCTTTCGGGTGTTGTTATGCAGTCCATTGTGCAAAATCCTTTGGCAGATCCTTACATTTTAGGCTTGTCATCAGGTGCTTCACTTGGTGCAACAATGGCCATTTTTTTAGGACTGGCTGATTGGTTTGGTGTGCAAGCAGTTGGTATTTGTGCTTTTATAGGTTGCCTTTTAGTTTCTTTATTTATTGTATATCTTGCTAAAAGTGGTAAGAGTATTAATAATACGGTCAAGCTTTTATTAGGTGGTATGGCATTAAGTGCTGTTTGTTCTAGCATTTCCAGTTTTGTGGTATATATGGGAAGCAATAAACAGGGTATGGAGTCTGCCACGTATTGGCTTATGGGTAGTGTGGCCAATGCTAGATTAGAAAATGTCTTGGTACTGCTTGTAATAGTGGTACTTGCAGCTATATATTTTTCATCTCAATCAAGAAATCTTAATTTGCTTCTTCTTGGTAATGAGCAGGCTATTACCTTAGGCTGTGATATGCGTCCTATGGTTATTAGATATTTGCTTATTAATAGCTTGGTAATAGGTTTTATTGTTTTTAATTCAGGAACAATTGGTTTTGTGGGATTGGTTATTCCACATATAGTACGAAGCATATTTGGCTCTAACCATAGAAAGCTTTTGCCAGTAGCAGTAGTTTTTGGTGGTGTTTTTGCTGTTGTAATGGATATCATATCTCGAACAATGCTATCTGGAATAGATATTCCTTTGGGTGTTACTTTTGCTATTATTGGTGCACCATGCTTTATTTATTTGATGGCACAGCGTAGATATAAATTTGGTGGTATGTAATTATGAAGATAAGAATAGAAGACTTACAGGTTGCTTTTGATGACAAAAAAATCTTAAATAAATTATGTTTGGAGCTTCCGTCTAAAAAATTTATAGGAATTATTGGCCCTAACGGTAGTGGTAAAAGTACTATGCTGAAGTGTATTTATCGTATTTTGCAACCGAACGGAGGCAATATTTATCTCGACGATAAGCTTTTACAAGAATACAGCATTAAGGAAACAGCTCAAAAAAGCGCAGTACTATCGCAGCATAACTATTTTAATTTTGATTTTGAAGTGATAGATGTTGTCCTTATGGGAAGAACGCCCTATAAAAAATCTATGGAAGCTGATAATAATGAAGATTATGAAATTGCTAGAGACAATCTTAGTATTGTGGGAATGTCAGAATATGAGGAAAGCAATTTTTCTTTATTGTCAGGTGGTGAGCAGCAACGTGTAATGTTGGCACGTGCTTTGACACAGCAAACAGAGTGTCTTATTCTAGACGAACCTACTAATCATTTAGATATTAAATACCAGCTACAGCTTATGAACATTATTAAGAGCAAGGGATTGTCCGTAGTAGCAGCTATTCATGATCTTAATATTGCTGCTAAATATTGTGATTTGATAGTTGCTATGAAGGACGGTGCAATTAAAGGCATAGGTACTCCTGAAGAATTACTTACACCTGAGTTTATACGTGCAATGTACGATGTTGATGCTGAAATAATTAAATGTAGTGATGGCAGATTGGTAGTTGCTTATAAGTGATGGTGGCACTATGATTAACTTTTTAAAATGCATTGGCTTTTTAGTGCTTCTTCCTTGTGCTACAGTTTTTGTCCTAAGCTGTGGCATTATAGATATGAGCGTTGTATCTACAAGTGGAATTATATTGGAGCTTACAAAAAATCCAAATGGAGCAGGTCTTTATGGCGATATGATTTCATATTTACGTCTGCCTCGCCTTGTCTTGGCGTTGATTGTTGGCTGCGGTTTGGCAATAAGTGGTACCGTAATGCAGGCAATTATGAAAAATCCGTTGGCTGATCCTTATCTCTTAGGAATTTCATCAGGTGCTAGCTGTGGCGCTGTTATAGCCATTATTTTAGGCTTTAGTAATTTTGCTGGCCTTGATTGTGTTGGTATATTTGCATTTCTTGGTGCTATGGCTGTAACTATGTTTATATTAGTATTTTCAGGTCTTTATGGACGTAAGAATGTTTCAATCGTTCTTCTGACAGGCTTAGCAGTAAATGCTATTTGTTCTGCTATAATGAGTTTTTTGGTATTTGCCTTTTCTGATATTGAGCATATACAAAGCTTAACCTATTGGCTTATGGGAAGCCTGCTGAATAATAATTGGAATAACATTATGTTTTTGGGCGTAGCCGTTGCAGCAATCAGCATTTTCTTCATTACTAGATTTAGAACATTGGACTTAATGTTATATGGTGATGATATTTCCATGACGCTAGGCAGAGATTTGGCTAAATCAAGAAATTTGTATATAGTATTATGTGCTATTATGGTTGGACTCATAGTATATAATACTGGCGTTATAGGTTTTATTGGTCTTATCATACCGCATTTATGTAGAAGCGTTGTTGGCAACAATCATATTATGCTTTTGCCTGTAAGTGCTATTGCTGGAGGCGTTCTGCTCAGCTTGTCAGATGTTTTGAGCAGGGTTATTATTCCAGGAAAAGAAATTCCTATTGGTGTTATCGTGGCATTGTGTGGCTCACCTATATTTATTTACATGCTGATTAATAAGAAATATGGATATGGCAAATAAAATGAAAAAAAATGTAAGTATGGCGTTAGCCTTTATTTGTTTAACATTGCTTACCGGTTGTGGCTATGAAAAGCAGGATATAAAAGCTGATGTCGCAGAAGGCGTAGTAGTAGACAATTTAAAAGTTGATAATTACTTTGTACAGGGCGTAAATAGACAATGCTTTGATAAAATTCCTCAAAGTGTATTGGTTGTAGGTGCTAATGGTGCTGAAACCTTATTAGAGATAGGGGTACAACCAGAGCATATTATTGCCTCCGCTTCAAATTCTAAGCTTTATCCAATGCGAGAAGATAATGCCCAGCTTTTTGAAAGAGTGGAAAAATGTAAAAGCAGTAATCTGAACATGGAGTATTTGATTAAGAAAAAGCCTGACCTTATCGTTGCAGAGCAGTGTGTATTTATTAAAAGCAGGCTTAAGAATACTGCTTTTTGGAATGAACATGGTGTTAAGACAATGATTCCGTTGAATACCAATTCTCCTGGTAAGCATTTTTATCAAGAGACTGTGGAAAAGGAAATGCAGTTCATTTTAGATTTAGGTAAGGCTTTTAGGATGGAGGACAATGCACAGAGAATTGTTGATGATACCTACAAAACCATAGACTATGTAAATGAAAAAACTGCTAATGTAAATAAACCGCATGTAATGATTGTTGAGTTTATAAGTAATCTCATTTCCTATGACAACACTAAATTAGTGGGCAATATGGTGGAACATATTGGCGGTAAAGTAAACGAAACGCCAGCTGTAATTAGTTTTGAGCATATTATCAAAGAGAATCCTGAAGTTTTATTTGTGGTGTGCAGTCATGCAGATTATGGTGTTTGCATAGAAAAGATTTTGCAAAATAAGGCATTGCAAAAATTACAGTGCATACAAAATAAACGAGTTTATAGTATTCCGCTGCGCTTTACTTATGGTAGTCAATGTAGGACTGTTGATGGAATCAAGTTTTTAGCAGAAAAAATGTATCCTGAAGTTGATTTTGAGTTTTAAATTGCTTGTTGATATTAAGCATATAATGTGAAAAATGCGAAGTTATAGAAGATTTTTTAACGAAATAAAATGATTTTAATAAAAACATTTTACTATACTATGGCTTTTATATAATATAAAACACATTGAGTGTGAAATAGTAATGAATATACGATTTTGGTTGTAATATTATTACTGTGAAATATTATTGACTTTTTTTTGGCGTAAATGTTATACTATACAAAGTGATAATTTATATTGATTATTACTAGATTTAAATAGCTAAAACAATCAGGTGCATTAAATGCTTAATAGGGAAGTAGGTGTGATTCCTACGCTGTCCC
>USBG01000146.1 GCA_900552855.1 uncultured Phascolarctobacterium sp.
CACCAGCACCTTTGACGGCATGAGCATTGCTAGAGCAGTAATGGAGTATATTCATAGCAAGATTAAGGCTAAAACCCTTTTTGCTACCCATTATCACCAGCTTATTGGCTTGGAAAAGGAGCTGAGTGGTGTAAAAAATTACTCTGTTGCTGTTAAGGAGCGTGGCAAGGATATTGTTTTCCTGCGCCGCATTGTTCCTGGTGGTACTGATCGCAGCTATGGCGTGCACGTAGCACGCTTGGCAGGCTTGCCAAAAAAGGTTTTGGATAGAGCAGAAGAGATTTTAGCTGAATACGATAATGATAACGGTATGAATGTTGCTGTAGCTGAGGCAACGGAGCAGCCACAGATGATGGGCTCACTCTTTACAAGCGCTATTACGGAGCAGCTTTTACAAATGGATGTTATGAGCATGACTCCTATTGAAGCTATGAATGCTTTGTATAAGCTTCAGGACGAGGCTAGAAAGGAGAGCGGCAGATGATTGGCGACGGTCGTGTACAATTACTTGATACAAATACAGCTAACCAGATTGCGGCCGGCGAGGTAGTAGAAAAGCCTGCCTCCGTCGTAAAGGAGCTGGTAGAAAATGCTTTGGACGCAGGTGCAACAACTGTTGAGGTAACAATCTATGCAGGTGGTACGGAGTATATTCGTGTTGTTGATAACGGCAGCGGTATGAATGAAGAAAACGCCCGTATGGCGGTGTTGCGCCATGCTACTAGCAAGCTGCGCAGTGCTGATGATTTGCTGAGCCTACATACTTTGGGCTTTAGGGGCGAGGCGCTTCCGAGTATTGCCTCTGTATCTAAGTTTACGTTGCTGACACGTCCTGCTGCTGACGAATTTGCTACCTCCATTTATATTGAGGGCGGCGAAAATATGGAGGTTAGCTCCGCTGGTGGCAGCGCTGGCACTACTGTAATTGTAGAGCAGCTGTTTTTTAATGTTCCTGCCCGCAAAAAGTTTTTAAAAACAGTCAGCACCGAGGGACGTTATATTAGCGAGCTGCTTACAAAGCTGGCTTTGTCACGTCCTGATGTTCGCTTTAAGCTGGTCAGCAATGACAAGGAGGTGCTCAGTACACCTGGTGATGGCGATTTGGCGTCAGCTATTAGAGCGCTGTATGGTAAAAACGTAGCCGCTGAGCTTTTAAATGTAGAGCTTTTGGACCCTAAGATTACTATCCAGGGCTTTATTGGCAAGCCTACACTGCTGAAGGGTACACGCCAATGGCAAACTATCTTTGTTAACGGACGTAGCATTAGTAATAAGATGATTGCTAAGGCCATTGACCATGCTTATCAATCGCAGATTCCTAAGAGCGGTTTTCCTTTTGCTGTTTTAAATATTATTGTGGATACTGCTTCTATAGATGTTAATGTACACCCTCAAAAGAGTGAGATTAAATTTAGTGATGACAGCACTGTGTATAAGGCTATGTACAAGGCTCTGACTGACGCCTTGACTAAGCCTATGAGTGCACATAAGGCGCAGATTAATCTTTTGCCGGACTCTGAGCTGAATGTGTATGTAAAGGAAAAGCAGGAAATGCTGGTTCAAAGGTTAGCGGCGGAGAATACTGCAAAGACCGAGCCTGTTAAAGCAAAAGCTACTGCAGCAACTGCACAGGACTTTGTTCATGGCAAGCCTGATTATAGACAGATTTTTAAAACCTCTATGGGAGAAATTTTCCGTACTCCGGAGACTGAGTCTGTAGAGGAGGTTACATCTGGTGCTGATACTAAGGCAGCTATGGTAAAAGAGGCAGTGGAGCCTAAGGCAGAGCTAAATTATGGTGGCAGTTATGGTCAGGCAAACGCTAATGCATTAGCTAGTGGTGAGCCTGAATATAATGTAGCTGCTGCAAAGGAAATAGAGAAAAAGTTTGTATACGGCAATGAGCATGAGGTGGATACTCAGCAAATTGGCTATGCAACACCGTCTACTGAAAGAAAAGAAATGCAGAATGAAGCTGTTGCTGTTAAAACCAATGAGGAACAGCTGCTAACTGCTCAGGAGATGCCTGCTGCAGAGGCTAAGCCTGTTATTGAGCAGCAAGCCATGTGGAAGCCCTTTGAAGACTTTGATAATGGCCGCAGAGAAACTGTTTTTGCTGTACATGAGGCCAGAAGCGAGTTTCAGGAGGATAATGGTGTAGTAGCAGACCGTGAAACCATTGCCTTTACTAATACTGATAATGATATGGCAACCATCTGGCCTATTGGTCAGGTAGATAAAACCTTTATTATTGCGCAGTCCGAGGACACGCTGTACCTGATTGATCAGCATGCGGCTCATGAACGTATCCTTTACGATAAACTGGTGGCAGCTCATAACAATATTCCTGTCCAAACACTGCTGATTCCTTTGTATATGGATATGGATGCAGATGATGTGTCCCTTGTATTGGCACATAAGGACGAATTTATGAATCTAGGCGTAGAGGCTGATGCTGCAGGCGAGGATGTACTGCGTATTTCTAGTTTGCCTACAGACATTAAGGTAGAGGATGCAGAGGAATTTGTTTTGGAAATCTGCAAAATGCTGCGTGAAATGCGTTCCTCTATCTCTGCTAGTGAGCTGCGTCAGGAGCTGCTGCATATGACTGCCTGCAAGGCTGCTATTAAGGCTGGTCAGCTTTTAAACATGCGTCAGATGCGTCAGCTTATTGTGGAGCTGTGTAATACTACTCATCCATTTACCTGTCCTCATGGTCGCCCCTGTATGATTGAAATAGACAGTGATAAGCTCTATAAAATGTTTAAAAGGACTGGCTTTTAATGACGGATAGAAAATTTATCGTAACAGAAGGACGTACCGGTGGTGAACTGGTAGCTATGGCTCAGGATTGGGCGAAAATGTTAAAGGCAGAATATATGCCACGCTGCCATAATAGAAGTCTGGATGCTGTTATGGAGGAGCGAGGATTGGAGGCTGTTTTGATTGCCACACGTACTGGTCCTAAGCTGTATAGCAGGTTAGGTGGCGATTTTGCCTACCATCCTGGTATGGCAGTTTTGCGCCTGCAGCAGCTAAAGCGTGGTGAGCGTGACCATTTTGTCAACGCTTTAGCTCTAGAGCCTGGTATGCGTGTTTTAGACGGCACCTTGGGCTTGGCCAGTGATGCTGCTATTGCCTCCTATATTGTGGGAGAGCAGGGAAATGTTATAGGCACAGAGGCGTCACCCTTGCTGCACTTTGTAGTTAGTCGTGGTTTAGCAAGCTATAAGGCTGAGGATCCTGACCTTACTGCAGCACTGCGCCGCATCAAAGCGGTACAATGTAGCTCGGAGGAATACTTACGCCAATGCTTAGCTACAAATACTGGCTTTGACGTTATTTATTTTGACCCTATGTTCCGTCGCCCTGTAGCAGGCTCTGCGGCCATGGATTCGTTGCGTCCCTTAGCCTACGAAAAGCCCTTAAGTGATACTACCGTAGAGCTGGCCTTGCAGCTGGCACCAAGAGTAGTTATTAAGGAGCGTAACGAATATATTTTAAGAGAATATGGCTGCCAGGAGTTTGTTGGCGGTAAATATAGCAAGGTTAAATTTGGAATTATTAGGGGGTGAGGCAGTGAAGGAGAAGGTTGTAGTTATTTTAGGCCCTACTGCTACAGGCAAAAGTCATTGTGCCATAGAGGTAGCAAAGCGCTTTAATGGTGAAATTATCTCAGGCGACTCTATGCTGGTGTACAAGGATATGAACATTGGCACTGCCAAGCCAACAGCAGAGGAGCTGGCGGCAGTACCGCACCATTTAGTTGATATATTGGAGCCTGAAGCATCCTTTAGTGTAGTTGATTTTGTAGAAAGAGCCAAAGCGTTGATTACAGATATTAATAGCAGAGGCAAGCTTCCTATTATTGCTGGTGGTACCGGCCTGTACATTAAGGCGCTGCTAGAGGATTACTCCTTTAATAGTGTTGAGGAGGATATCGATTTGCGCCGTAGCC
>USBG01000147.1 GCA_900552855.1 uncultured Phascolarctobacterium sp.
AGAGATGAAGAGATGATTCGTAGAATTGCAAGAGAAATTGTATTACAAGGTTTATTTCAAATAGATTTTACCGGTTGCGCACCTGAAGCAGCGTTGAATGCTGCGTATGAGTATCAATTAGATGGTGATGACGAAAAGTCTGTAGTAGATGCTCGTAAGGAAGAAGAGCTTACTAAGGCGTTTGAGTATGCTAAAAAGCTGATGGCAGGTATTATTGATAATTTGGCCGCAGTAGATGAAAGCATTGGCAAATACGCTATTGATTGGACTGTTGAAAGAATGCCGGCAACTGATAGAAATATTTTGCGTATTGCAGTTTATGAAATGATGTTTGCAGAAGAAAAGCTGGTTCCTGGTGTTGCTATCAATGAAGCCGTTGAAATTGCTAAGCTGTATGGTACTGATGAATCTCCGCGTTTTATTAATGGCATTTTAGGTAAGATGGTTAAATAAAATGGCTAAGGATATTTACCTGGGCATAGATACAAGCTGCTATACAACATCTGTGGCTGCCATTGATACAGATGGCATTCTTGTTGGTGAGGCACGCAGAATATTGACGGTAAAAGAGGGTAAATGCGGATTAATGCAGTCTGAAATGGTGTTTCAGCACACCCGCAATCTGCCGGAGCTAGTGGAAGCTGTTTTAGCAGACAAGGACTATAGGCTGAAGGCTATTGCTGTGTCCGGATATCCTCGTCCTATAGAGGATTCTTATATGCCAGCCTTTTTAGCAGGTCGTAGTGTGGCACGTAGCTTGTCGGCGGCCACTGGTGCAACTTTGTATACTATTAGTCATCAGGAAAATCATATGGAAGCTGGTATTTGGTCTGCAAAGGGACCTGAATCCGATAGATTTTTAATGCTACATGCATCAGGCGGCACTACCGATTTACTTTTGGCAGAGCGTCAGGAAAATGGCCGTTATAAAATTACTCAGGTTGGTGGCAGCATAGATTTGCATGCAGGTCAGTTTGTAGATAGAATCGGCGTTGCTTTAGGCTTGCAGTTTCCTACAGGTCCTGCTCTTGAAAAGCTGGCACAAACTGCTACAGAAATGGTGGAGCTACCTGTGTCGGTGCGTAAGCTAGAGGCTAGCCTTTCTGGTCCAGCAACTGCAGCTCAAAGACTTTTGGAAGCAGGAGCTGACGGCGCCGCTATGGCCCGTGGAGTGGAGCATGCTTTGGCCGAGACCTTTGCACGCCTTTTGCGTAATGGTGCGGCTCAATTTAATGTAAGAGATGTACTTTTTGTTGGTGGTGTGGCATCAAATCAATATATGCGCAAGCATGTTGAAGAAAAGCTGGCAAAACGACGTGTCCGTTTATGGGTACCAGAGGCACGCTTTAGCTGCGATAATAGCACTGGTTGTGCAGCTTTTGCCTGGAGAATGGAACAAAAATAGAATTTTGGCTATAACAGGGGGATTGTTTTGGAAAATATTTACTCTGTAAGCGAAATAAATAAATATATCAAGGACTTACTTGATGCTGAGCCTGAGTTAAATAATGTTCAGATAGCAGGCGAAATTTCTAATTTTAAACGCTATCCTTCTGGACACTGCTATTTTACTCTTAAGGATAAATATAGCCTGTTAAAATGTGTTATGTTTAGAGGCCGCGCTATTGGCCTAAGCTTTGAGCCTCGTAATGGTGATAAGGTTGTAGCTATTGGCAGAATTCAGGTTTATGAACGTGATGGTGTATATCAGCTTTATACTGATATGCTTTTACAGCAGGGCTCTGGTGATTTGATGTTAGCTTATGAGCAGCTTAAATCAAAGCTGGAGCTAGAGGGCCTTTTTGCAGAAGATAAAAAGCAAAAGCTACCCTTAAATCCTAAGACTGTTGGCCTTATAACATCTCCTGCAGGTGCTGCTGTACGTGATATTATTACGGTATCACGTAGGCGCAATCAAGGAGTAAAGCTATTGCTGTATCCTGTAAAGGTTCAGGGTGATGGTGCTGCAGCAGAGGTTGTAGCAGCTATAGAATTTTTTAACAGAAAAAAACTGGCTGATGTCCTGATTGTAGGACGTGGTGGTGGTTCCATAGAGGATTTATGGGCTTTTAATGAAGAAAAAACAGTGCGTGCAGTTGCTGCTTCAAAGATACCAATAATTAGTGCTGTAGGTCATGAAACAGACTTTACCTTATGTGATTTTGCTGCCGATAAAAGGGCAGCGACACCTTCTCAGGCAGCAGAGCTGGCAGTTGCTGACACAGAGACCTATTTAGAAAGAGTAGAGTTTCTGACTAAGCGCTGTCATAACTTGTTTAAGCATAAGTTGGAAATGTTGGAGCAAAGAATGGAGCGTTGCAATTGTTCTTGGGCGCTGCAGGATCCTGAAAGATTATATGCTGACAAATATCAAAGAATAGATAGTGCCTGGATGTCTTTAATACGCTCTATGGAGCAGGTTACAAGACAAAGAGAGCATGAATTTGCTTTGCAGGCTCTTAAAAATAGAATTCAGCTTCTGCTTCAGCAGCAGGAGCATTCCTTTGCTTTACAGACAGCGGCATTGAATAGCTTAAGTCCTTTGGCTGTGCTTTCTAGAGGCTATAGTGTTACAGAAACCGCAGATAATAAGCTTGTTAAATCTGTTGAGCAGCTAAATTGGGGAGAAGAAATTCACACAATAGTTAATGACGGAACAATAGTATCTGTAGTTCAGAGTGTTGAAAGGCGGAATACTGATGGCAGTAAAGAAAATACCTAAAAGCATTAAGTTTGAAGAAGCTTTAAGTGAGCTGGAAACTCAGGTTCGTCTTTTAGAAAGCGGCGAACTGTCTTTAGAAGAATCCTTAGATGTTTTCAAATATGGTGTGGAGCTGAGCAAGGTTTGCAGTAGCAAGCTGGAAACAGTTAAACAGGAAGTGGAAAAAATCATTCGTGACGATAAAGCGGATGATGGCTATAGATTAGAAGAATTCCGCAATATGGAGGAAGAATAATGGATTTTAAAAATTACTATGAAAATCAGCAAAAGCTGGTAGAAAGCTTTTTAAAGAACAGAATTGCTAAAAAAGGCATTTCTCGTGTTGATGAGGCCATGGAATACAGCCTGATGGCAGGTGGTAAAAGAATTCGTCCTATTTTGCTGATGGCTGCAGCTGAAGCAGTTGGCATGAAGGGCTATAATTTTTTACCAGTAGCATGTGGCTTGGAAATGATTCATACTTATTCCTTAATCCATGATGACCTGCCCTGCATGGATAACGACGACTATCGTCGTGGTCGTTTGACAAACCATAAGGTGTATGGTGAGGCTATGGCTGTTTTAGCAGGCGACGGTCTTTTAACCTTGGCTTTTGAGGTTATGCTGGAGCAGCGTAATGTTGATCCTAAGGTGCTTATTGAAACTGTTCGTGAAATGGCTATGTGTGCTGGCAACTTTGGTATGGTTGGTGGCCAAGGTCTGGATATGGATTTTGAAGGCAAGGATATTACTGCAGAAGAAATGCGCAAGCTGCACGCAGGTAAAACTGGTGCCTTATTCATCGCGGCTATTCGTGGTGGCGCACATTTGGCTGGTGCAACTGATGAACAGCTGCTTGCGCTGACTAAGTTTGCAGATTTGCTGGGTCTGGCGTTCCAAATTACCGATGATATTTTGGATGTTGAAGGAACAGCAGAGGAATTAGGCAAGCCTGTTGGCAGTGATGCTAAAAATGGTAAAAATACTTATGTAAGCCTTTATGGCTTAGAGGCTGCTCATGAGCTGGCTAATAAGACTGTTGAAGAAGCACTGCAGTGCTTAGAGATTTTTGGTGAAAAGGCAGATCCATTAAGAGAAATCACCAAAATGATGTGCAGTCGAAAAAATTAATACGAGGATTTTTAAATGCTTAAGTTACCCATATTAAATACTATTAATTCTCCTGAGGATGTTAAAAAGCTGGATGATAAGCAGCTTGTGCAGCTGGCGGAG
>USBG01000148.1 GCA_900552855.1 uncultured Phascolarctobacterium sp.
TCTGATACTCCCCTATAAAAATGGCTATTTATCAACTGTTTGTTGTGACATAGCTTAATTTAATTATCCTTGGTACTAGTTTTTATATGCCTTGCTACCAAATATAGAGGTCTGTGTTTAATCTCCTCAAATATCCTTCCTATATACTCTCCTAATATTCCAATGCCCATAAGTTGTATTGCATTAAAGAATAATATACTTACAGTTATCGTAGCCCAACCAGGAACAGCATCATTTGTAAAGAACTTTACAAAAAGTACATGTCCAAGAACAATCAGACTAAGAAATCCTAGAACAATTCCTAAATAGAACGCCCAACGCAACGGAACATTAGAAAAAGCAGTGATGCCATCAAGTGCAAAATGCAGCATTTTGCTAAGATTAAATTTAGATTGTCCAGCAAAACGTGCCGGAGCAACAAACTCTAATTCAGCTACATTAAATCCAAGAGTGTTTACTAAACCTCTAATAAAACGAGCTCTTTCACGATACCCCTTAAAAGCATCAACAGCAATTCTATCCATTAAACGGAAATCACTGCCACCAGGAGTAATTTCAACCTTCGAAAGAGCATTTATAATCTTATAGTAAACTGAAGATGTAATATTTTTTACTAGTCCTGCATCTTCTGTTGCCAAACGCTTTGTTTGTACAATCTCATAACCCTGCTCCCATAAACGCAGCATTTCCGGAATAAGCTCTGGCGGATGCTGCAAATCACCATCCATAGATATCACCGCATCTCCATCAGCATTGTCTAGGCCACATGTAATAGCCATTTGATGACCATAATTTCGTGAAAGCAAATACGCTTCTACATGATAATCTTTTTTGGAAAGCTCATTTAAAATAGCTCTACTTCCATCCTTAGAACCATCGTCTACAAAGATGATATTATATTCATAGCTTTCATTACTCATTACTTCCGTAATACGCTTATGAAATTCACGCAAATTCTCTTCTTCATTAAAAACAGGAATAACTAAGGATATCTTCTTCATTCTCTCTTCACCAACCATAAAAAAAGCTGCCTTATTCAGGCAGCCGTTATATACATTAGAGTGCTCAATAAGCCGAGTTCTGTTCCGCTATGCGGTGACGATCATTTATCTAGGCTTACAGTTACCTGCAAGCTCAAGCGACACAACCCGGAAGGCTCAGCGGGCCGCTTCATCCCTTCCCTATTTGGTCTTGCTCCGAATGGGGTTTACCTAGCCAGCCTGTTACCAGACTGCTGGTGCGCTCTTACCGCACCGTTCCACCCTTACCTGCAAAAGCAGGCGGTACACATTTCTGTGGCACTATCCCTGAGATCACTCTCGCCGGACGTTATCCGGCATTCTGCCCTATGGAGCTCGGACTTTCCTCTTTTAGCAAAAGCTAACAGCGATCATCTTTCGCACTCTTCATATAACTTTACCATAAGTTATAATATTAGTCAACTGTATGTACATATTATATTTCACTAAGCTTAATGTAATCTGAAACAAATAGCAAAAATCCGCAATTTTATATTAATTATATTGCACGGACAGATAAATACTACAATATGAACACCATGTTTCTTTAACAAAGGAAAAGCAGCCCACCACTCGGCAGGCTGCTTAATAAATTTAGTTATTCTTTATGCTCAGCAATGATTTTTTCAGCCATCTTTGTGGGAACATCTTCATAATGATCAAACTTCATTTCAAAGGTTCCCAGGCCTTGGGTCAATGCACGCAGGTCAACAGCATATTCAGTAATTTCAGAGTACGGTACTTGTGCACTTACTACACTCATGCCTTCTTCAACACTTTGCATGCCAAGAATGCGACCACGTTTTGTATTTAAATCACCAATAACATCACCCATCATAGAGTCAGCGCAGGTTACATTCAAGCTATAAACAGGCTCCAGAAGTACAGGTTTGCACATTTCCATAGCTTTTTTGAATGCAATATTAGATGCGGTCTTGAATGCCATTTCAGAGGAGTCAACAGTATGATAAGAGCCATCCAACAAGGTAATACGCATATCAACTACAGGATAACCAGCCAAAATGCCCTTTTCCATAGCCTCACGCATACCTTTTTCTACTGCGGGAATATATTGACGCGGAACAGCGCCACCAAAAATCTTATCTACGAACTCAAAACCGCCTCCAGGAGGAAGGGGCTCCATCTTAATTACAACATGACCATACTGTCCATGGCCACCAGATTGTTTTTTGTGCTTGCCTTCAACCTCAGCACTACCACGAATGGTCTCACGATACTCGATAACAGGAGCTTGTAAAACAGCTTCTACACCATATTTACGTTGCATACGCTCCATAATAATCTCAATATGTTGGTCACCCATACCGCTAATAAGAGTCTCTTTAGTTACAGGATTCTTAGTAACGATGATAGTAGGATCTTCATCCATAAGTCGATTGAGAGCGGTCATAATCTTATCCTCGTCGCCCTTCTTCTTCGGATAAATTGCACGAGTGTACATAGGCAGCGGGAACTCAATTGCAGGGAACTCTACTTCAGAATTCTTATCACAAAGAGTATCACCAGTTGAAGTAAATTGCAGCTTAGCAACTACACCGATATCACCAGCAACAACCTGACTCATAGGAATTTGTGTCTTACCACGCATAGTAAAGATGCTGCCAATACGCTCTTCCTCTTCACGACGAGAGTTCCAAACTGTGCTATCAGATTTAATGGAGCCGGAGAACACGCGGAAGAAGCTTAAACGACCTACAAACGGGTCAGATGTGGTTTTAAACACCATAGCTGCCATAGGAGCATTAGCGTCGCGAATTTCTTCTTCACCAGTTTCTTTATCTATAACAATATAGTCATTCAAGATTGCAGGATAAGTAAAATCAACAACAGCATTCATCAAACGACCCAAGCCAATATTCTTGAAAGCACTGCCACAAATCATCGGATAGATAATTGCCTGACGAATACCATTAATCAAGCATTTCATGATTTCTTCATCGCTAATGGTTTCACCATCTAGATAACGCATCATGCAATCGTCATCAGCTTCAACGGCAGCTTCAATCATTTTTTCACGTGCTTCTTGAGCTATTTGTTTATATTCATCAGGAATTTCGATTTCATCAGAACCATTACCATGTGCACGGTAAGCCTTCATTTTAAACAAATCGATAAGTCCTTCAAATTTTTCAGCTTGGCCTAAAGGTAATTGCAAAGGAAGTACTCTCTTGCCGAACTTGCCGCGGAGATTGTCAAGAATGCTATGGAAATCAGCATTTTCACGGTCCATCTTGTTTACGAAAATAATACGCGGCAGGTTTGCTTCTTGAGCCAGCTTCCAGCACTGCTCAGTACCAACCTGAACACCAGCAGTAGCGCTTACAACGATCAATGCGGAATCAACTGCTCTAAATGCGCCTTTTACCTCTGCTACAAAATCAGCAAAGCCAGGAGTATCGATAAAATTAATTTTAGAGTTGCGCCATTCAACCGGTGCTAGGGTAGCATTTACAGATACCTTGCGTTTGATTTCTTCCGGTTCATAGTCAGTGGTGGTAGCACCATCCTCTACCTTGCACATTCTGCTAATAGCTCCGGAGCGATACAGCAGAGCCTCGGTAACGGATGTGGTTCCTGCTCCACCATGACCCACAATAGCCACGTTTCTGATTTTATCACCTGTGTATTCTTTCATGACATTTCCTCCTTTTCGGACAATGTTTTAATGACTAGTCTATTCGCCTAAAGAGTATAATAATCCTGCTCATTTCTTAAAATAATATAGATATTTTTTTATTAAACTAAAAATGTAACATAAGTAACAAATATCCTGTAAAATATCCTATAATCTAGTTTTAGTACCAAGGTATATATTTTCATTTCTCCTGCTACTAATCAAAATTAGTAGTAGCTA
>USBG01000149.1 GCA_900552855.1 uncultured Phascolarctobacterium sp.
ATTTATCTCACTTAAAATTGCATTGGCATTGCAACCACCATAACAGTTTTTAAAATATTCGCATGTTTCAATGCAAGTTTGTCTTCTTAGTATATTTTTTTGCAGCAATTTAATAAACTTTTCATTTTCAAAAGCTTCATCAATTACATTCATTTCCGGGACATAACCTAAATCATATTCATTTAAACACAGCCTATCGCAAGGATATATGTGTCCGTTACTGTCAAGGCATAACCATTTTTTTAAGCATGAACTATGTGTACAAATACCAGAATATTCATTTATTATTAAATTAGCAAAATTCATGCATGTAGAAACATTAATATTGCAATCTGTATCAAAAACCCAATATTTGAAAAATTCGACAAAACTATGAATATAATTATCGGGATTTAAATTGAAAAAATTATTTTCTTTTGCTGCTCCATCATTAAACATTGGATTCATTTTCATACCTAAGTTTAGTTTTTTAAAATATTCGTATTCTTCTATTAAACTTCTAACATTATTTTGGTTAACTACAATAATTGCTCCTGGGTACATTTCTTTAGATTTTAACAACTCTATTTTATTTAAAATAGTTTGAGTGTTACCTCTTGTTTTACTATTGCTTAATCCATCAAATGACAAACCTATACTTGTATCATGTTTTTTGAAAAAATCTATATTTTCTTTATTCAAAAGAGTTCCATTTGTTTGAATTGAATATATAAATTTTGAATCTAATTTTTGACAATAATCATATGCCTCCTCATAATAAGATAATGGAACCATTAATGGCTCTCCTCCATGCCACACCAAGTTTATATAATCATATTTTTGAGACAAAAGTTTTAAATATTTTTTTAATATTTTTCACAATTCAAAAATAAAAGCGCTTACCTCATCAGCAAGCGCTTTAATCAGCCTATAAAATTAACCTTGAGTTACCACGCGGATGCTGGTTACTTCAAATGCTTCTGCAATCGCAGGCAAAATTTCTCTTTCAATATTGGTGCGGTGCAGCTCACTTTCTGCTACCAGCATAATGCGGGTATCAGCATAGTTGATATTGCGAACTCTGGAAACCAGGCGTTTGAAGGTTTCCTCGCCAATGATTGCTTTCAGCTTTTGCAGACGTTCAAATACAACCGGTTTTTCTTTTTGCATACGCTCTTCCAGAGGAGAAAAGGGAATGGTGATTACACGGGCATCACGGGCCAGGACGTAATTTTCTTCACCTTCGCCAGGTACAATTAAATCTTCACGCATCATATTATTATCCTCCTAAAATTAACTATCATTAATAAACCTGCGTTGCCGCAGAATTCTGTCCATTTAATTATAAGTCACCAGCAGTTTTACGTCAAGCAGCAGGATTTTTCACAAATAAATAGAATATCCTTAATTAATTGTTTAAAGGAGGTATATTTTAATGTTTGATGAATTTAAAAAATTTGCCATGCGCGGCAATGTAATAGATATGGCCGTTGGTGTTATTATTGGCGGTGCCTTTGGCAAAATTGTTACATCTATCGTTAATGATGTAATTATGCCGCCTATTGGCATGGCCATGGGCAAGGTTGATTTTACTGATCTTTTTATCAGTCTAAATGGCAAGGAATATGCTACCCTGGAGCTGGCAAAAAAGGCGGGTGCTCCTGTTTTAGCATATGGCAAGTTTATCAATACAGTGCTGGATTTTCTTATTTTGGCTCTGATTGTCTTTATCATGGTGCAACAAATCAACAAGCTGAAGCCTGCTGAAGCTCCCAAACCAGACCCTCGTCGTTGTCCTTATTGCAAGTCCGTTATTGATGACAAGGCAACCCGTTGCCCTCATTGTACATCTCATTTAGACTAAGCCGTCTATTTACACTTTTTAGTGGACATTAGTATCGTAGCACAGAGCATTTTTATTGTTCTGTGCTTTATTTTTTCCTAATTCATTGCTAAAATCCATTGTATAGTGTATAATCAGTTATTATGACTATACGCCTGCATTTTAGGCTTAAATCTTTTAAGGAGGTTATCATTTAAATGTCTGTTTTTGACGTATTGCAAGAACGCGGCTTCGTAAAACAAATGTCTCACGAAGCAGAAATCAGAGAATTATTAGAAAAGGAAAAAATTACCTTTTATATTGGCTTTGATCCTACTGCTGACAGTCTGCACGTTGGCCACTTTATTGCATTAATGCTCATGGCTCACATGCAAAAGGCAGGACATCGTCCTATCGTCCTTCTTGGCGGCGGCACCGGCATGGTTGGCGACCCCAGTGGCAAGGATGAAATGCGCAAAATGCTCACCCCCGAGTTTATTGCTCACAACATCGCTTGCTTCAAGAAACAAATGAGCCGTTTCATTGACTTTGGCGAAGACAAGGCAATCATCGTTAACAATGCTGATTGGCTGTTGGACCTGAACTACATCAAGCTGCTGCGCGAGGTTGGCGTACATTTTTCCGTTAACCGCATGCTGACTGCAGAATGCTTTAAAAAGCGCTGGGAGAAGGGCCTGACCTTCTTTGAGTTCAACTATATGATTATGCAAAGCTACGACTTCTGGAAGCTGCATAATGATTACAACTGCATCATGGAGCTGGGCGGTGACGACCAATGGTCCAACATGCTGGCTGGCGTTGAACTGATTCGCCGCAAAGAACAAAAACCCGCTTACTGCATGACCTGCAAGCTGCTGACCACCAGCGATGGCCGCAAAATGGGCAAAACCGAAAAAGGTGCTCTGTGGCTTGATCCGGAGAAAACCTCTCCGTACGATTTCTATCAATACTGGCGCAATGTTGACGACAGCGATGTTGAAAACTGCCTGTGCCTCTTAACCTTCCTGCCTATGGACGAGGTTCGTCGTCTGGCAGCACTCAAAGATGCAGCTATTAATGAAGCTAAAAAGGTTTTGGCCTTTGAGGTTACCAAGCTCATCCATGGTGAAGAAGAGGCAATCAAGGCTCAACAAGCAGCTGAAGCCCTCTTTGGCGGCGGTGCTGATATGAGCAATGTTCCTACAATTGAAATTACTTCTGCTGATATGACCGCTAAGGTTATTGATGTTCTGACTGCTGCAAAGGTATTCAGCAGCAAGCGCGAAGCGCGTCAAATGATTACCCAAGGCGGTTTAACTGTAAAAGACTCTGTTCTGAGCGATCCCGAGGCTGTACTGGCTGAGGACATGTTCGACGAGGAAAAGAGCCTTCTGATTCGTAAGGGTAAGAAAAAATATTTCCGTTTAGTAGTTAAATGATTCATCCTTAAGTAGTTCTTAAACTAGTTATGCTCTGAAACCTTCTGCTGAACACCAGCAGAAGGTTTCTTTTTATCATTTCACAGAACTAAATATTTTTTTAGGTGTCTAAATATATATATAGAAGAGGAGAAAAATCCCAATGTCACCCAATTAAATGTCTATGTCCTTAATCATTCCCGTAAGCTTAATGTTGTTTTCTTTTTTCTTTGGTGCCATAGTCCTCCTTCCTTTTTGATAAGACATCCTGGATATGCGATTACACTTTTTAACCGGCTGTCCCTTCCGGTTATATAAAGTGCTGCGACTATCTTTGATAGAGAGCCAACAGATGTCTTTGATGTCTGTACGAGGGTATGGGGAATCGGAATCCCCATCAAGAGACTTACCCGGAGGTATGCCGTAGCCATAAAATGGCGATACGGTAATACCTGGGTGGATCTTGCTCTTATTTGTACCCCTCTATATAACGAAACGCTCAGAGGCTGTTTTACAGTGGGGGAAAAGAAAAAATATCAAAAAATTGATGATTAATGGTGAGCTTGTGATAGAATGAAAAAAAGAGAAAAGCATAAAGGATGTAGTTGTGGAGAATATTTGTTATGATTAGA
>USBG01000150.1 GCA_900552855.1 uncultured Phascolarctobacterium sp.
GTTTGAGAAAAAGCTAGGCAAATAATGAGAAAGGATAAAAATTGTCTCGAATAATTAAGAATTATTTAAAGGAATTACAGGAAAAGGAATGGGGGGCACAGGTTTATCCTCCGGGATTACGCCACCCTGTAGCTTTTGTTTATCCTAACGAATATCATCTGGGTATGTCCAATCTGGGTATGCATATTTTGTATCAGATGATTAATGGACGTGGTGACAGCGCCTGCGAGCGCTTCTTTCTGCCGTCACGTCAGCATATGAAGGAGCATATTAAGAGTAAAACCCCGCTCTTAAGTGTGGAAACACAGCGTCCTTTAGCTGATTTTGCAGTAATTTTCGTAATGCTGTCCTTTGAAATGGATTACGATAATCTGCTTACTATTTTAGATTTAGGTAATATCAAGCTGCGTGCTGCACAGCGTAACCAGCGGGAGCCGTTAGTTATTATTGGCGGCCCCTGTGCAACCTTTAATCCTGAGCCACTGGCTGAGGTTGCAGATGCCTTTGTTATTGGCGAGGGCGAGGAAACGGTGCAGAATATTTTGGACACTATTTACAGCAAGGCAAGCAAGGATGAGCGTCTAGAAGCGCTTACTCAGATTTCTGGAGTTTATGTGCCTAAGTTTTATGAACCACAATATGACGAAAATGGCGTTTTCGCAGGTATGAAGAATTTAGAGCCTGCTCCTGAAATGATTAAGCGTCAATGGACTAAGGATATAGATGCCTATCCCCATACATCTGCTATTGTGACTAGTGAGACGGAGTTTGAGGATATGTTTATCGTTGAGGTTGCTCGTGGCTGTGGCCGTCACTGCCGTTTTTGCATGGCAGGTTATTGCTTCCGCAAGCCCCGTCCACGCGCCTTGGAGAACATTTTAGCAGATATTGCTAATCGTCCTGAGCGTACTAAGAAGGTTGGTCTGATGGGAGCGGCAGTTTCTGACCATCCTCAGATTAAAGAGCTGACTGCCTATTTAGCAGAGCAGGGGATTAGCTTTTCTGTAGCATCTCTGCGTGCAGATACCTTGGATGAACAGATGTCGCAGGCGTTGGCTGCTAGTGGTCAGCGTACTATGACTGTTGCACCTGAGGCAGGCAGCAGCCGTATGCGTGATAGTATTAATAAGGGTATTACTGAAGAGCATGTCTATAATGCTATAGAGCTAGCTGCAGGCGCTGGTATGCGCAATATTAAGCTGTACTATATGATTGGTCTTCCAGGTGAGGAGGACGAGGATATTGAAGAGATGATTGCCATGATTCTGCGCATTCGTGACAAGATGAATGCGGTTGGCAACAAGGGCGAGCTAGTTATTTCTGTAAACGGCTTTGTACCCAAACCCTTTACTCCTTATCAATGGGCACCCTTATGTGATGTACGTATTTTAAAGAGACGCTTTAAAATGCTTAATGATGGCTTAAAGAAAAATCGTCATATTAAACTGATTACTGAGTCTTTACGAGAATCCGTAGTGCAGGCAGTACTAGCTCGTGGTGACCGCCGTATAGGTGAGGCACTTTTAGCAGCCCATGAGAGTGAACAAAACCTTAAGAGCGTGCTAAAAGAACGTGGTGTGGATATTGAGGAGCTGGCAGGGCGAGAGCTTAATGTAGGTCAGCCTTTACCATGGAACCACCTTGATATGGGCGTAACTAACGAATATCTGGCGCTGGAGCTGAAGCGTAGTGAGGAAGGTAAATTTACTCCTATGTGCTTCGATGGCTGCAGTCGTTGTGGTGTGTGCGAGAAAAAAGCAAAATAAGAATCAAGCGGTGATTGTAGAATCGGGGTAATATTCGTTATCAGACGTTTATATGCTAACAATCAATCATCATAATACATAAGTAATAGCCTACAATTAGATGCTTTTCTAGTTGTAGGCTTTACAATTACAAAAATATGAAATTAGCCTTGGCATTGTGATACTGTTTTGCACAAGGATGACAAGAAACACAGGAGATATTATGGAAAACTTTCATTTGCTGCAAAAAAATAATCTTTGGTACGGCAGCTTTCCTTTATTAGAGAAGGCTGGCTTTATTCATGGCTGCAGCTGCAGACTTAATGGCGCTAGCGAAGTTGTAGAGGATACATTAAACCTTGCACTGCATGTTGGTGATAATCCTCGTTTAGTGGTAGAAAATCGTAGGGGCTTTGCTAAAGCCTTAGGTGTAAATGCAGACCAGTTTACTACCTGTCAGCAGGTCCATGGCAGCAAGGTGATGCTTGTTACTAAGGAAATGGCAGGAAGTGGCGCAGTTTCTTTTGAAAACACTATTGCTGATACAGATGCCTTAATTTGTAATATTAAGGATGTACCCTTAATGCTTTTCTATGCGGATTGCGTTCCTGTGCTTTTGGCAGATACTGCGAGCGGAGCTGTTGGTCTGGCACATGCAGGCTGGCGTGGTACAGTGGCTAAAATCGCACAAAAAACATTGGCTGTCATGGCGGATGAATTTGGAACTAAGGCAGAAAATGTTATTGCTGCTATTGGTCCTTCTATCGGTCAATGCTGCTATGAGGTGGACGACTTTGTCCGCAATCAGGCCACAGGCTATGAAGAGTTTTTTGCTCCTAAGGAGGAGCAGGGCAAGTATATGCTTGATTTATGGGGATATAATGTCAAACAACTGTTGGAGTGTGGCGTTCCATCCACAAGTATTGCTGTGGCAGGGGTTTGCACAGCTCACAACAGCAAGTTGTTTTGCTCCTATAGAGCAGAAAACGGCAAAACTGGACGTATGGGCGTGTGCCTAATGGCAAAAAAATAAAAGCAGGCTAAAAAATTAATGGACTATGTATCGAGCATAGTCCATTTTGCTTTCTCAGGCAGGTGTTTGTTGATTAAGATATGTATGTGATCATTGACTAAGGAATAAGCATATAAAAGCATAGGACATTCTTTGGGTATATGCAGTATGAAGGAGTATAGTAAAAAGCTTTTTTAGTTTACGCTTTCAAGCAATGTAAAAAAAATCCCCTGACCGTTGTGGTCAGGGGAATGCTGTTTATATGTGGTATTACAGTCTGTTGCTGCTGTTCAGTACGTTGCGGATTTTGTGTGCTACCATGTCTTGGATAGCTTGACGAGCAGGCTTCAGATATTGACGGGGGTCAAAGTCTTCCGGATGCTCAACCAAATGTTTACGAACGGAAGCGGTCATAGCCAGGCGCAGGTCGGTGTCGATGTTGATTTTGCAAACGCCGAATTTGCCTGCTTTCAGTAGCATGTCTTCGGGAACACCTTGAGCACCGTCCAGTTTACCGCCGTATTTGTTGCATTCTTCAACGAAGGAAGGAATAACGGTGGAAGCACCGTGGAGAACCAGCGGGAAGTTAGGCAGCATATTGGTGATTTTTTCCAGACGAGCAAAGTCTAATTCCGGATCACCTTTGAATTTGTAGGCACCGTGGCTGGTACCAATAGCAATTGCCAGGGAGTCGCAGCCAGTACGTTCAACAAATTCTACAGCTTGGTCAGGATCAGTGTAGGTTGCGTCTTTAGTGTTAACCTTAACAGCGTCTTCTACGCCAGCCAGACGGCCAAGCTCAGCCTCTACAACAACGCCCTTGCTGTGTGCATATTCAACAACGCGTTTGGTCATTTCGATATTTTCTTCAAAGGGATGTTTACTGCCATCAATCATAACAGAGCTAAAGCCACCGTCGATGCAGGCTTTGCAGATTTCAAAGTCTTCGCCATGGTCAAGATGCAGAGCGATGGGCAGACCAGTATCCTCGATAGCTGCTTCAACAAGTTTCATCAGGTAGATATGGCTAGCATATTTACGAGCACCTGCAGAAACTCGTTGAGCTTTATAAATAATAAAGCCTGAACTGG
>USBG01000151.1 GCA_900552855.1 uncultured Phascolarctobacterium sp.
TGGGTGCCTTAAAAACCTTTACATCGTCTTGATTCATTAAAACTCTCCTTATTTTTTATAATCGTTTACATAATCCTGAATTTCTAATATGCAGGACATAGCAATAAACCAACGGGTAAAAAAGCTATCTACAGAAGCATATTCTTCCTTAGTATGAGCACCTGCACCCTGTCCACCCATGGAGCAAACAGTGGGAATACCCAAGCTACCAAAATACGCTGCGTCGGACATACCACCAACATAAATATGACCAAAATCAGGATAACCATACTTAGATGCTCTACTATTAATAAAATTCAACAGCTGATGATTTACTTCTGTTTCGGCAAAAGCAGGCATAGGTTTAACAAACTCAACCTCAGTAGTAGTACCATCAATATATGTTTTAGAGCAAACCTCGCTAATTTTGTTCATTATGTATTCCTGATGCTCCGGTTTGATATAACGTACATCCAGCTCTGCATAGCAATAGTCAGGAACAGCGTTGGAAACCATACCGCCTTTAACTACGCCTACACTAACTGTTAAGCCCTCGTCAAAAATGCTCAGGTCCTGCAGTAAAGGCAGTTTATGAGACATCTCAATGATAGCATTGCGTCCCTTCATATAATCATTGCCCGCATGAGCAGCAACACCATGAACAGTAATATGACAATCCATGCCACCCTTACGACCAACTGTCAGACAATTATCCATACGGCCGCTTTCCATATTAAAGCAGCACAGCCCACCTGCAGCCTCCTGCAAAATAATTTTATAAGTAATGCCTGCATCGTGAGCATTTTCCTCATCACCAACAAGAATAGCCTTAACCGGTCTATCCTCATAACCCATTTGCTTTAAGGCAAGTAGGATAAAATATATTTGCGCAATACCATTTTTCATGTCCACAACGCCGGGACCATGAGCAAAGCCCTCTGCATCAATATAGAATGGGTTTTCAGGATAACTGCCAGATGGAAAAACGGTATCGCAATGGCCGCACATCAAAATAGGCTGGCCACTAGCAGACTTGTTCAGCTCGGCAACTAATACATTAGCACTGCCTTGACTATCGATTAAGCGGCAGTCAATACCATTTTTATCTAAGGATTGCTTTACAAAATCAATAACTGCATTAACCTTATCAATCTCATGTGAGCCTGCCTGCATATTAACAAGCTTTTCCCAAAAGCCAAGCATGGCTTCTCTATTCGCTTCAATGTATGCTCGTAATTTTTCTTGCATAATAATACCTCATATATTATAAAATTTAGGTTATAGCCCTACTCTAAAAGTCCAAAATCTATCGTCATATGCGAAAGCAAATTTGACAATAAATCCCGAAAATATACAGATTATTATCATTATCTTTAATAATTTTATCTCTTTACGATAATAAACAATTAAAGAGATACTCCAATATTTTACTAAAACATGCCTTGCTTGTCAATAAAGAGAATGAATAAAATATTCATTATATTATATAAGCTACAATATTCATTATAAAATTCTAAAACAGTATTGACTATAAATATTTAGAGTACTAAAATTATTACTACAAAAATTATAAGGATTTTATACACACCTTTATAGAGTGAGGAAGTGAAAATATGCGTAAACTGTTAATTACTGGCTTTGACCCCTTTGGCCATTATCAAATTAATCCATCTTGGCAGGTAGTTCAGGCTTTGCCAGACACAGTTGGAGATTTTGAAATAACAAAAATGATGCTTCCTAATATTTATGGCTTAGAATCAAGAATGCTACTAGAAAAAGCAAAAGAACTGCAGCCTGATATTATCATCATGACAGGAATGGATAGCGGTAGCACAAAGGTGCACATTGATACTGTTGCTATTAATATTCAGGATGCACTGATGGAGGATAATATGGGACGCAGGCCATGGAATAAACCCATTATTGAAGATGGGCCCGCAGCCTATTTTGCCACCATCCCTGCTCACCAGCTAGTGCAGCAGCTGCAAAAGGAAGGATTGCATGTCCACCTTGGCTACTCTAGCGGTGGCTATGTTTGCAATGATGTATTTTATACAGTTGCCCACAAATTCAACGACACCAATACCAAATTCGGCTTCATTCACATCCCCATGCTCCCCCAAATGGTCTGGGACGAAAAACAGGCCCTGCCACTAGAGCAGAGCCTTAAGATAGTAACACGTATTATAGAGCTGTTGGGAGAAATGGCGTAAAAATAAAGGTCCGGAGAATCACAAGGATTCTTCGGACCTTTTTATTAACAAGGCTACTGGATTTGTCAGCACTCTTAGAAATACAAGATATAAAAAATGGTTAGCTTTATATCGTGTTATCGTATAATAGCGATTGGCTGTTGTCGATTTATACCTATATCGTTTGCAGATAATGGAAAACGAGGTTGCGATCTTTTTCCCCCGTTCCTGCTTAGGTCAAGTCATTTTCAGTTCCATAATTGGCTATTAGATAGCATAATAAAAGATTTTTAAAGGTCAGCTCAAGGCCAAACTCTTCTGGAATATCCAATAATTCGTCAAGCAACCAACTCATTCTTCGCCCTGATAATCATTTATTACACCAAAAGCTTATTTATATTCCTCATAATGCTTGTAAATATAATCTAAGTCAGCAGTAACTGGAAACGGAGGCTCTGCCTCCTTTGGCAGCTGACAGGTCAATGCAGCAGCTTCAATAGCATCGCTTAAATCATTAACCATGGACTGAATTCTTTCGTATTCATCTCTAGCAGCTTCTACAACACCATCTATAGGAGCAGTAGTTTTAGTAATAGTATAGCTTGCACAAACACGTTCAGTACCCTGCATAAAGTTAAGGGAAGCAGAGGTATCCTTTTCTTCTTCCACAATTCTAGCAATCACTCTACAATATGCAGCAAAATCGCGCATATCATTAGCCTTCAGCACAGCTGCATCATAGGTTAAGCCCTCTTCGCCAATTTTCATACTATCTTTAATGTTGGAAATAGCCTGAGCCAGCTTAATGCGGCAATCACACAGGTATCTATAAATAGCGACGAGTTTATCAAATTCATAATTCTTTACGTTTTTGCTTTTCAATCTTTTAATTTCATCCTCATACTTGTTATTGGAATCATTAAAATAGAAGTTAAGTTCAGAACGCTTATGATTTTCCTCAACCACAACAAAATTCTCAACGTCCATTTCTCTGTAAAGGATTTCGTGTTGGATTACACCAATTACTTTTTGGTAATGAAAAGCTTTTTTTAAATTCATAATAACACCCCATCTTTCTAAAAATTTCCCACAATTATCTATATAAATTTGAGTACAATATCACTTTTTATCCTCATAGCCTGTTTAAGCCGATAAAAAAAGATCATGACGGCCCAAGCGACCCATCTGATCCTTCTTTTTACGGTTGTACAGCTTTGCAGAAGGTTTAACCTTAGTAATAGGCTTCACCAGACCCCAAGTACCGCGTTTGGCAGCATTAAGCTCCTTCTGCTTTTTCTTGGACAGCTTTTCATAAGAAACGAATTTTTCCATTCACTTCAGCTCCTTTAATAAACACACAAGGTATATATAAAAAAAATCATCAGCTAAATCGAAAATTTATTGCTTAACAGCTACGTCTTTACAAACTACTAAACCATAACATATATTATATTTGAGGTCTATCTGCTTCAGAGGAAAAAAAATACTGATTGACTTCTCCACAAAAGTTTCAATCAGCAATGATTTATCTACTAAGTTGAACCATTCTAAATATGAATGGTGCCGCAGACCGGAATCGAACCGGTACGGATATCACTATCCGAGGGATTTTAAGTCCCTTGCGTCTGCCAGTTCCGCCACTGCGGCAGACTCAATAAA
>USBG01000152.1 GCA_900552855.1 uncultured Phascolarctobacterium sp.
ATTCTGTGCCGTTGCAAGCGTTGGCTTTGTTGCTAACGTTCATGCAGAAGAGTTAGATAATAAGGTTCCTCTTACATTTGCTCTCGATACGATGGTTGTAGAGGCACAAAGAGATGCTTTGCCGGGTGGATTTCTGTCTAGAGAAGGTAATCTTGGCAGATTAGGTAATAAGGATATTATGGATGTTCCGTTTACCCAAACAAGTTTTACTAACAAAACTGTTACTACTTACAACAATCCTAGTGCTCAATTGACTAATGTTTTGGTTAACACTCCATCTGTAAAGAGCAGTAGTTATACCTTGTATAATGACTTTTCCATTCGTGGTTTGGGAATGACTGGTTATAATCTTTATGTAAATGGTGTACCTGGTATGTTTACTCAGTCTACTATTCCTACAGATTTTGCTGAACGTGTAGAAATTATTGCTGGTCCTGCAATGGGTTTCAATGGTACCACTACTCGTCAATCAGCAGGTGGTTTAGTTAATATGTATACTAAACGTGCTGGTGAAGAAGATGTTACCCGTTTCACTCAAACCTTCTCTGGAAGTTCTTCTTGGGGGGAACGACTAGACATTGGCAGACGCTTTGGACGTAATGATGAATGGGGTATTCGTGTTAATGCACAAAATACTCAAGGTAAAGAATTGAAAGGTGTTGGCGAAGAGCTGACCAATAGAGATATTTTTATCAACATAGACCATCATGATGCTAATAGTAAGACAAATTTATTTGGTGGTTATAGTTATTCTAAACTTGATCATTCTATGCGTTGGTTCCAATTTACTAGCGGCGTAAGCAGTCTTCCTGATGCTCCAGACAATAAAATGAATTATGCTTACAAAGGTCAAGGCGCTACTCTTGATAGATGGATGGCAGTATTGAATCATGAGCAAAAGGTAAATGATGAATTGACAGCATTTGTAAATGCAGGTTTCTCTAGATATGATTTATCTAGAAATATTACTGGTCGTGCTAGTGAACCTTATAAGGTTATCAATAATAAAGGGGACTTTGAATCTGTTGATAGAGATGGTCCTCTTGCGTTAACCAACTATTATGCTGAAACTGGTATTAAAGGAGAGGTTTACCTTGGTGAAGTAAAAAATAACATTGTTCTTTCTATTGATAAAAGTTGGTGTACACAGTGGAGTGGTAGCGGTAACAAGCCTAGCGCTTATGCAGGTAATATTTATGAAGGTCGTTTAGATAATTTCAATCCTGATTTGGGTACCAATAGTTATTCTAAGAATAGTTATAATCAATATTGGGGTATTGCTTTAGTAGACACCCTTGAATATGGTAAAGCACAATTGATGTTGGGTGTACATAATCAACATTCTGAAGTAGAGTCATACAAGTCTGATGGTACTGTAAAGAGCAATATTAGCAGCAGTGCTACCTCTCCCTTGGCTGGTTTTATCTATAAGCCTACTGAAGAAGTTGCTTTTTATGCAAGTCATACAGAAAGCTTTGGTGGTGGTGCCGCTGTAACTAATGATAAATACACCGGCAATAAGGGTGCCATTCTTGATCCTGCTAAAACAAAGCAGAATGAAATTGGTGTGAAGTATGAAAACGCAGGTGTTCTGACTACTTTGAGCATTTTTGATATTAAAAAAGCAGGTACTATGGATGAAGAGATAGATGGCAAATTGTATTGTCTGCAAAATGCGGAAGATGAGTACAAAGGCGTTGAACTTTCTGTAAATGGTAAATTGGCTGATAAATGGAATATTATGGGTGGCTTGATGTATCTTGACGCTGTTCATAATAAGACAACAGATGGGAAATATGATGGTGACAGAATTGCCGGTGCATCAAAATGGAATGGTGTTTTGAGTATGGAGTATGTTGCCGATGAAGATTTTTCTGTTATTGGTAGAGCGTTGTATAATGGTTCCTCCGAAATTAACAACGGAAAATTAAAGGTTCCTTCTTATATGACATTCGATATGGGTGTACAATACAAAACTAAAGTTAATACTGTGCCTGTAACATTGAGCGCAATGTGCTATAACGTGTTTGATAAAGATTATTGGCAAGCTCAGTCTGGAACTAATTATCTGGCATTAGCAAATCCACGGACCTTTATGGTGTCTGCTCAATTTGATCTGTAAGCTATAGTGGGAGAGGTTTTAAAGCCTCTCCCTATGTTTTAGTGAAGGATATTTATTATATGGATACTAAAAAAATTATTTCGTTTATTCTTGTTTTATTCTTAAGTATGGGACTTGTTTGGTATTGCTTTGATAGGCAACCAGAAAAAAGTATCTCATCTGGAAAAATCCAGTTTTATGATGGTATTGGTCGTTTAGTGGAGCTTGATAAGCCATTACAGCGTGTTGTTGTTGCTAATGCATATAATACTGATATGACTGAGCTGATTGTGGCTTTAGGTTGCTTGGATAGAATCGTAGGTGTTGATCAAAATATTCTTTGGAATAACGAAGCCTTTAAAAACAGATTTACCAAGGACCAGCTTGTTTGCACTCGTGAGAGTATTGTAATTAACTACGAAAAGGTTGTTGAACTTAAACCTGATGCTTTGATAATTTCAAGTAAGGGAAGTTGGTATGATGCTCAAGAAAAATTATCTAATTTTGGCATAAAAGTTATAGTGCTTGATACACATAATCTGGAAAATTTTGAAATAAACTGCCAGGTTTTAGGCAAAGCTTTTGGTAAGGAAAAGCGTGCTAAAGAAATCGTAGACTATTTTGGCGGGCAGCTAGAGTACGTTAAAAGACAATTGGCCAAGATTGAAAATAGAAAAAAAGTATATTTTGAGTGTGGTGGACCAGGTGCTACTACAATGCCTGGAAGTTATTTTTATAGTCTTGTTAAATATACAGGCGGAATTAATATTATGGAAGATGCTGTAGAGAGGCATATTACTGCGGAAGCGGTTATCTTACGTAATCCGGACGTTATCGTAAAGATGTCTGATAGAAGATGGAAATATTCCTATAAGCCACCTACTGTAGAAGAGCATAAGCTGATTAAAAAAGATATAACTTCTCGTCCTGGTTGGGATGAGATTACAGCAGTTAAAAATGATGATATCTTCCAGTTGTCATATTTTTCTCATTGTGGTGCGTCCAAAATAATAGGCGTATTGTATGTAGCTAAGTATTTATATCCTGAATATTTGCCAGACTTACATCCTGAAGCCGTTTTTAAGAAATGGCTAACAGAATATTTGCAATTGGACTATGTGCCAGGACACACATATCCTTCTATGACTTTAGATTATTGAGGTTGAAAATGGAATTAGAAGCAAAATATAGAGAGTATAAAAGAAAACAGATTCTAAAGATTTCTGGTATGGCTTTAATAGTGGTAATGGGTGCCTTAATTTGCCTAACTTATGGTACTGAGAGTAATCTTGTGTCAGGATTTAGAGCAATTATTAATTATGCTGTAGGGAATGGCTTTTGTGAGGAAGCAGCAGCTGTTGATAAAGTGTTGGTATTTTTGCGCTTGCCACGTATTTGTTTGGCGATTATGGCAGGTATAGGGCTTGCTGTTTCTGGACTTATGATGCAGTCTGTTACACGCAATTTCTTGGTCAGCCCATTTACACTAGGTGTATCATCAGCGGCAGCTTTTGGAGCTTCTTTATGTATAGTTTTTGGCAGTGCAACTATTTTTCTAAAAGATGCTTTCATCATAGGAAGTGCGTTTTTATCTTCGCTACT
>USBG01000153.1 GCA_900552855.1 uncultured Phascolarctobacterium sp.
GCTAAGCTTTTTGAAGCTGTAACTGGTTTTTCATATCTCACCGGACTCACCCTATTTGGCCTTATTGTAGTTGTATATACTACTATTGGTGGCTTTAAGGGTGTTGCAGTAACTGACGCATGCTGTGCAATTGCCATGATTGTTGGTATGTGCATTCTATTAGGTGCCATGATGGAAACAGGTGGCGGCTTTGATAATATTATGCGCTATATTGGTACCACACATCCTGATATGCTTGAGCCGTTCTCTCGTGGAAAAATGCCGATGTCCTTGTATATCAGCCAATGGTTATTAGTAGGTATTTGTACCCTTGCTCTTCCCCAATCCGTTGTACGTGGCATTAGCTACAAAAATACTAAGGCTCTTCATAGAGCAATGATTATTGGCACTATCGTTATTGGCGCCATGACCTTAGTTGCTACCTGGATTGGTATCCTCAGCAAAGGTATTCTTACAGAAGGCTTAGTAGCTTATGGCGGCAGTGTTGATAATATTACTCCTACTGCTATTATCAAAAGCATGAGTCCCTTCTGGGCAGGCGTTATTATTATTGGACCTATTGCAGCAACTATTTCTACTGTATCCTCTTTACTTCTCAGCTCTTCCTCTTCAATTATCAAAGATGTATATATGAACCTGAAAAAGGAAAAAGGTGAAGTATTAAGCAATAATGCTGTGCGAATGTATAGCTTGGCTGCTACTATTATTTTAGGCTTTATTGTATATGCAATTGCTATTGACCCACCTAGTGTAATTTGGCAAATTAATATGTTTGCTTTTGGTGGTTTGGAAACAGCCTTCTTTTGGGTTCTTATCTTTGGCTTGTTCTGGCCTAAAGCAAATAAAACAGGCGCTATTGCGGCTATGTGTGGTGGCGTAATCGTTTACTGTGTAACTATGGCCATGAAGATTAAGGTTTTGGACCTGCATCAAATCGTTCTCGGTATGGTATTCTCCCTTATTCTTTTCCTTATTGGTAACTCTATGGGTAAATCTGCTGATGAAAAGACCTTACGTACCTTCTTCCCCGAGCGTTACGATGATTAATTTTATACAGTAGTAAAAAGCTCTGAGGCTTATGAAAGCTTCAGAGCTTTTCTATTTGAAATCAAATAAATTCTGTAAATAAAATGGATGCCTTCTTACTTTCTAAGAAGACATCCATTAATTTTTTCAAGTAAACTACGACTTATAATCGTCTACCTGCTTAATAGCACCTTTAATCTTATTTGTACGTTGCCACATAAAAGCCGCAATAAGACATACAACACCAACAACATCAGTAATGTGTCCAGGAATAATCATACCGATACCACCAGCGAGGAATAAAACCCTTTGAGGTAGGTTCAGCAGGTTTTGACAGAACCCAATCATAGCTACAGATACACCCCACATACCTACAATAGCAGTTAATGCACTCAAAGTAATTGTCAACGGAGTTGCGTGAATCATTAAAAGCTCTGGAGCAAGTACAAAGATATATGGTACAATAAACGCCGCAATAGCAAGCTTTGCAGCAATTACACCACAACGCATGGGATTAGCACCTGCAATACCTGCACCAGCGTATGCAGCAAGAGCTACAGGCGGAGTTACGTCGGCAACAATACCAAAATAGAAGGCAAACATATGCGCTGCTAAAACAGGAACATTCATTTGCACTAGTGCAGGCGCTGCAATAGTAGAGGTAATAACATAGTTAGCTGTTGTAGGAACTCCCATACCAAGTATTAATGAGGTAACCATAGTAAAGAACATCGCTGGAAGCAGCTGTCCACCAGATAAGTCTAAGAGTGCAGTTGCAATCTTTAAGCCTACACCTGTTTTAGTTACAACACCAATGATGATACCGGCAGTAGCACATGCAATAAGCACACCCAAAACGCCTTTAGAGCCGTCGATAAGTCCTTGCACTATCTCTCTAAAGCCAATGCGAGTTGATTTGCGTAAGCAGGCACAAACAATACTTAGTACAATGGCTGCAAGAGCTGCACGCATTGGCGTATAACCACTTACTAAAAGGTATACAATAACAGCTAACGGAAGCGCTAAATGACCCTTTTCCATAAATAATGGTCCAAATTTAGGCAATTCCTCTCGTGGAGTACCCTTTAAGCCGTATTTTTTAGCTTCATAATGTACACCAAGCCATACGCCAATATAGTATAAGAGAGCAGGAATAACAGCTGCCTTAACAACATCAAAATAAGGAACGCCGACAAACTCTGCCATTAAAAACGCTGCTGCACCCATAACAGGCGGCATTAGCTGACCACCAGTAGATGCTGCAGCCTCTACCGCGCCAGCAAAGGCAGGACGATAACCGAGCTTTTTCATCATAGGAATAGTAAAAGCACCTGTACCAGCAACATTACCTACGGAGCTTCCTGAAACGGTTCCCATTAAACCAGAGGATAATACAGCTACCTTAGCTGGTCCACCTGCGGCCCAACCTGCAATAGCATTGGCTAAATCAATAAAGAACTTACCTAAACCAGTTGCTTCCAAATAAGAGCCAAAAAGGATAAATAGGTATATAAAGGTTGAAGATACACCCATAGGCGTACCAAAAATACCTTCTGTTGTGAAGAACAAGTGGTCAAACAGCTCTTGTACCTGTACACCACGATGAGCCATGATACCTGGAATGTAAGGACCAACAAAGGCATATATCATAAAGAACAATGCCACCGTAATCATAGGCCAGCCTACTACGCGACGTGCTGCTTCAAATACCATCAAGGTACCAATAACACCAACTACAAAATCTGTTTCGTTATTCATACCTGCACGAAGTACAAGCTCCTGATAGTTGACTACTATATATAATGCCGATGCAGCACCAACAATTGCCAAAAGTACATCCAAGGGATTCATTGAGCTTCTAGACCAGGATTTTCTTCCTGGATAAAGCAAGAAAATGAGTAAAAAGCCAAAGGCTAAATGAATAGCACGCTGTAGGTGTGCATCTAAAACACCAAAGGTTGCTGTATATAATTGAAAAACAGCAAAGGCAATGCAGATAACATTAATTATAATGTTCCAAATTCCTTTTACTTCACGTTTATCGGATTCTTTGTCAAATTTCTGCATTACTTCATCTGCTGATAGCTCTTTAAAATCTTTTTCTTTTACAGACATTTGGTATAATCCTCCTCTCATAATAAATCAAACCAATAATGATAGCGTCTCATAATCCTCACAGTGACTGCGCTGCCCTGTCCATACAATTCAACAAGGTTATATTGAGCATTTTCATGAATTATTTGCTGCATAGCCTGCTCTGACACACGCAACGGAACCTCCTTATAGTGCCTATTCATCACCATTTGAAATTTTCCATCGTTTGTACAGCTAAAGGTCCCATCTGTAGAGGAATACGGATACCCCCATCCTAGAGATTCAAACTTAGTATGTGTCATAGTCATGTCAGCAACACCATTAATTGTAAAGAATTCTTCCCACTTTGTTTTTTCTACAGAGTGAGTAAGGCTGATATACCATTTATCTCCCTTATGACTTTCTATGACTATAGGCTTCTTATCTCCTTCAGGTGCAATTACCAATACCAATTGAGAAGCCTGCCAAATAACATATATTATAAAAGCACATACTAATGTTATAAATG
>USBG01000154.1 GCA_900552855.1 uncultured Phascolarctobacterium sp.
GGACAAGTATTCACGGCCGTATGCTACCAGGTCCTTAACACCCTGCCAGTTCATAAGCGGCTCGCCGCCAAAGAAATCCACCTCCAGATTGTGTCTGGAGCCTGAATTAGCGATCAGGAAATCCAGTGCCTTCTTCCCTACCTCAAAAGACATGAGAGCTCGTCTTCCGTGGTACTCTCCTTCTTCTGCAAAGCAGTACTGACAGGCAAGGTTGCAGTCATGCGCGATATGCAGGCAGAGTGCCTTGACAACCGTCTGGCGCTTCTTGAAATCCATAACGAAGTTTTTGGCAGTGACCACTGTCCTGTAAGCATTGAGATAAATCTGTAAGATTATCTAGCAAAGACAAATAGTGAATTGTTTTAAACTGATATAAGGTGGGTGAGTGTGATGGAGTTTCAAATTAAGGCTCCCTTTGAGCCTGCAGGTGACCAGCCTGCAGCAATTGAAAAGCTGGCAGCAGGTGTTAAGGCAGGAATGCATACTCAGGTGCTTTTGGGTGCAACTGGTACTGGTAAAACCTATACTATTGCCCAGGTAATAAATAAGGTGCAAAAGCCTACGCTAGTCATTGCTCATAACAAAACCCTGGCTGCACAGCTGACCAGTGAGCTGAAGGCGTTTTTTCCTGATAATGCAGTGGAATACTTTGTATCCTATTACGATTATTATCAACCAGAGGCCTATATTCCTCAGTCCGATACCTATATTGAAAAGGACGCCTCCATTAATGATGAGATTGATAAGCTGCGTCACTCTGCTACCAGTGCGCTGTTTGAACGCCGTGATGTAATTATTGTGGCCAGCGTTAGCTGTATTTATGGCTTAGGTGCGCCGCAGGATTATTATGATATGGTTCTTTCCTTGCGCTTGGGGCAGATTATGGATCGTCAGCAGATTTTGCGCAAGCTCATAGAAATTCAATACGATAGAAATGATATAGACTTTAAGCGTGGTACCTTTCGTGTTCGTGGCGACGTTATTGAGGTTATTCCTGCGGCCTATGGTGAGAAGGCTATCCGCATAGAGATGTTTGACGATGAGGTTGACCGCCTTTTGGAGTTTGACGTTTTGACAGGCGAAGTTTTGGCTCAGCGTAATCACGTAGCAATCTTCCCTGCTTCCCACTATGTTACTAGCCGTGAAAATTTGGAGCGTGCTATGGATGACATCCGTGTGGAGCTGGATGAACGCCTGCAGGAGCTTAATAGTAATTTTAAGCTGCTAGAGGCTCAGCGTTTAGAGCAACGCACCAATTACGATTTGGAAATGATGAATGAAATGGGATATTGCTCCGGCATAGAAAACTATTCTCGTCACTTGGCTGGTCGTAAAGCTGGCGAGTCTCCCTTTACCTTGGTTAATTATTTCCCTAAGGATTTTCTTTTGGTGGTGGATGAGTCACACGTAACCTTGCCGCAAATAAGAGCAATGTACGCAGGTGACCGCTCACGTAAGGAAATGCTGGTGCAGCATGGCTTCCGTCTGCCTTCTGCCTTTGACAACCGTCCATTGACCTTTGATGAGTTTCAGTCCCAGATAAATCAGGCCATTTATGTTTCTGCAACGCCTGCCAACTATGAATTGGAGCAGGCAGACCAGGTTGTGGAGCAAATTATTCGTCCTACTGGTTTGCTAGACCCAGAGATTGAAATACGTCCGATTAAGGGACAAATAGATGATTTACTTAGTGAAATCAATAAGGTGGCAGCTCAAAATGAGCGTGTGCTGGTAACAACTCTTACTAAGCGTATGGCAGAGGATTTGACGGAGTATCTGAAGCAGGCTGGCATCAAGGTGCGTTATCTCCATTCTGATATAGCCACCATTGAGCGTGCAGAGATTATTGATGCTCTTCGTGCTGGTAAATTTGATGTTTTAGTAGGTATCAACCTACTGCGTGAAGGCTTGGATTTGCCTGAGGTTTCCCTCATCGCCATTCTTGATGCAGATAAGGAAGGCTTCCTCCGCAGTGATACTGCCATGATTCAGACTATTGGTCGTGCTGCTCGCAACGCACATGGACGTGTTATTATGTATGCTGACCGCATTACAGATAGTATGCAGCGTGCTATTGACGAAACCAATCGTAGACGTGAAAAGCAGGATACTTATAATAAGGAGCACAATATTATTCCTAAAACCGTCTATAAGGAGCAGCGCCAGCTGATTAAGCTGACACGTGTGGCAGATGATGAGGAAACATCCTCCTATGGCACTAAAAAGCTGAAGCAAAAGTCCGTCAAGGAGCTGAATGCTATGGCCAAGGAGCTGGAAAAACGAATGCAGGAGGCAGCCAAGGTGCTGGATTTCGAGGCTGCGGCAGAACTGCGTGACCAGCTGATTCTTGTTAAGGGACAATTAGGTCAAACCCTTACACCTAAGAAAAAGACCTCTAAAAAGAAGTAAAAATTCTCTTATATTTCAGTGGCTGTAGGCTAAAATGAGCAGCATAGTGGAAGGACAATGTGCATTATTATGATTTATGCATATTATTTAGCTAAGTAGTATGTGCAGCAATGCTTTTAACAAGGCATTTGTATGTTTTAAGTGCTGTAATAGGATAGTATAAGAGGATAAACATAGAAGTTTTAAGTTGAGTAGTACAAAGAAAGTGATAGCTATGCAAGAGAAGTTAATTGTAAAAGGTGCACGCCAGCACAATTTGCAGAATATAACAGTAGAAATTCCACGTAATAAGATGGTAGTTGTAACAGGTCTTTCCGGAAGCGGCAAATCTTCCTTAGCCTTTGACACTATTTATGCGGAGGGACAGCGCCGTTATGTGGAGTCCTTGTCTGCCTATGCACGTCAGTTTTTGGGACAGATGGATAAGCCTGATGTGGACTATATTGAGGGCCTTAGTCCTGCTATTTCCATTGACCAAAAGACTACCAGTCGTAATCCCCGCTCTACTGTAGGCACTGTAACGGAGATTTATGACTACCTGCGTCTCCTTTATGGCAGAGCTGGCGAGCCCCATTGTCCTAAGTGTGGCAAGATTATTGAACAGCAAAGCGTGCAGCAGATTGTGGACCGTGTGCTGGAGCTGGAGCAGGGCACACGCTTTATGGTTATGGCTCCCTTAGTGCGAGACCGTAAGGGCGAGCACCAACGTGTACTGGACGAGATGCGTCGTGGTGGCTATGTCCGTGTTTATGTAGATGGCGAGGTCCGCACTTTAGACGAAGAAATTATTTTAGATAAACGCAAGAAGCACAGCATTAGCGTGGTTATTGACCGCCTTGCTGTACGTGATAATATTCATCAGCGACTGGCGGATTCTGTAGAAACTGCCTTAAAGCTGGCCGATGGCTTTGTAGAGGTAGCAGTGCTTGGCAGTAATGAAGAGATTATGCTTTTCAGTGAGCATTTTGCCTGCAATGACTGCGGTATTAGTTTACCTGCCATTGAACCACGCTTGTTCTCCTTTAATAATCCCTATGGCGCTTGCCCTGCTTGTACGGGCCTCGGCTATTACAGTGAGTTTGATAGGGAGCTGATTATTCCTGATGGGGACAAAAGCTTTGCTGAGCGTTGTCTTGCTCCTTTTACCAATAATTTAAACTCCTACTTTATG
>USBG01000155.1 GCA_900552855.1 uncultured Phascolarctobacterium sp.
TAGACCATAGAAAAAGCTACATGTAAATTTGAATAAAAAATAAAAGGTATGTGTACATCAAAATACACATACCTTTTTCGTATATACGGTTAAAAGCTCTTTGTAGAGCAGTTGTCAGAAAGAGTTTTTTGCTGGCTATGGACTGGTGCTTTCTAAATAAATTTTTCAGCAGTGTTTTGAATAAAATCTAAGCAAATATTGCTGAAGTACTGCAGTTTAGCCGCATTTGGTTTTATAAAAAGCTATGGATTACTTTTACTTGATGAACAGCTTTTGCATAATTTATTTATCGTGAGTCATATAAGCATTTTGCTATTAACGCTTTTGGCCTTGGACGAAGTATATATCATCATCCTCGTAGGCCTGCACCAATTGGTAGCCTGCCTTTTGCATAAGGGCGCCAACCTCGGAGGCAGGGGGAAGCCTATGCTCCTTAACCTCTTCGCACTCTGCATGGATGCTGTTCACTTGTGCTCTAGAAATATCATGGAAGATGGTCAAGGTACCATTCTCTTTTAACAGGGTCAGCATTTTTTCGAGGAAAAATTCCTTGTGCTGATGCAGATGTGGATAAAAGTTAAGGCAGGTTATAGCATTAAATTTATTTTGAGGTAATTTTAGCTGCAAAATATCGCCTGCAATGAAGCTGATATTTTCTTCGTGGTGCTTTGCTTTAGCATGTGTAAGCATGTTTTCAGAAAAATCGACGGCTGTAATATGACCGCCTTTGCCAATAGCTGCCAACAGGTAAGGCAAAAGTACGCCGGTGCCTGTACCTACATCCATTATTTTGTCGTCTTTTTTGATTTGAGCCATTTGTATAAGCTTTAACAGCTTGACTGGATTTGTTTCGCGAATATTATCCCAGTTAGCTGCACAGCTGTCAAAAAATTCTTTGTCCTTGTTCATGTATTTTCCTTTGCTTTGAGTATTATTCTAAATTTATTAAGGTTAAGCACTGTTTTTTTAATAGTATTATCATTAGCTTGATTAATATTTGCTTTGATAATATTATTATTTATATATCATAGCTTGGTTATGTTTCTTAGAATTTGTAAATGGATTTACACATTACTCTAGAGATTGCATGTAAAACTTGTTTAAAAGCGCTGTGTTAAGGTTGCAGTAAAGAATCTGCCTTCCATAGGATAGCCATAGATTTCGCAGTACTCCTTATCAAAGATATTGTAAATAGCAAGACTTAGTGTAGTGTCCTTGGTAAAGTCATAGGCAGCAGCAAGATTGTGCACTACATAACCACCAATTTCCTGTACCTGATACGCATTGGGTTTGGTAGCAGGATAGCCTAGTGTTGCCTTTTGACTGCTGGTATAGGTCATATCATAGCGTGCATGCCATTTGTCCTGATCAAATTGATAGCCAAGAGCAAGAGTGTGGCGCGGACGGTAGTCCAGCTCATTGTGAAGACCTATGTTGTCCATAGGATGTGTGCCTTCTTTGCTAGTATGCAGATTGGTATAGTTTAGGAAGATGGCAGAGCTGTCGTTAAGTTGCCAATTATTTTCTAGCTCGAAGCCCCATAGCTTGGACTTATCAATATTATAACAGTTAAAGGGGAACTGGTGGGTAAAATTGAGGTAATCATTTATATCCTGATAGAAAATGCTACCCTTAGTTGAAGCTTTATCACTAAAGCGATGATTTATGGCAATTTCATAGCCCCAGCCCTGTTCAGGCTTAATAGGTGGTTCCTGCTTAGCTGCAAAGTCAGAGCTCATAAAATGCCAATAAAACTCTGCCATGGAGGGTGCGCGCCAAATGCGGTTTATAGATAGACTGGCGCTGTTTTTATCGTCAGCCTGGAGATGAATATTAAGCTTAGGAGAGAGGGAGGACTCGCTCATGGAGCCAACCTTAGTAGCTCTATTGTCATCACGATCGCCCTGCATTTTGTCGAAGCGCAGTCCCCAATTGGTAGTCCAGCGTTCATCCATTTTCCAGCTGTCTTCGGCATAAAGACCATAAATATCTAGCTTTTGAGAGGGATAGAGGCTGCTGCCATTACCTGCATTGTACCATCCGTAGCCATAACGCAGAGCCTTGTAGTCAGCGCCGTAGCAAAGGGTGTGACGGTCATCAAGTATAGTGCTGCCATTATAAATAAGACCATAGGATTTATCAGTAACATTGTAGCGATCAAAAACCAGCTTTTGGGTATCGGCATCAATATTTACCTCACGCTGCTTTTCATTATTGCGCCAGAAAGTAAACTGAGATGTGGAGTTTTCGCCATCAGAGCTCCAGCCAATATTAAAATTGTTGCGGAAAAGCTTGGTGTAGGAGCCGTCACCAACTTGATTTTTGCTACTGGCAAAGCCGTCAGCATTAGGTGTGTTGGGGTAGGCGGGGTTGTAGTTAGCATCACCTGGCATATTGCGCACTACAAGACCACGTTTGAGCTGCTGGTGGTCATAATTAAGAAGCAATTTATCTGTATTATTGATTGCGTAGTTCATGTGCAAGCCTAATTGCTCATTATCATAGTCTGCATTACGCAGATAAGCATCCTCGCTCGTTTTGGCTGCATAGACGGAAAGTCCTAGCTTGTCAGTATTGGTGCTATAGCTTAAGTTGTACTGACGACGGTCATTGCTGCCTGCTGTCATTTGCAGCTCTCCGCCTGCAGCAATATCTTTTTTGGTAATAATATTAATAACTCCGCCCTCGGTTTGGCCGTAGGCTGCAGATTTTGCTCCTTTGGTGATTTCTATGCGCTCTACCATGGCTATAGGAATAGCGTTCCAGTTGACATAGCCACCACCCATAACGCCAGCCATAGCATGGGGAACACCGTCTACTAAAACGGTGTAATGGCGTGAGTCATGACCACGAAGCTTAAGGGTTAAATCTTCGTTTCCGCCTGAGTTAGGACGTGCTTGGATTTGTAGTCCTGCAGTTGTACGTAGTAGCTCAGGAACGGTTTTTGCAGCGCTGATATTAATTTTTTTGACGTCTACATTAGTATCTACACTTGTTTGTGCATTGGCGTAAACGATAACGTCAGGCATGGTGTATGATGGAAGCTGTGCATAGACAGTGGATATTGTAGAAAACGCCAAGAGTGGCAATAGCTTTAAAAATTTCATCTTGTAAAATCTCCTTTTATGAGTAGTCTTTTATATTAAGTTTAAAGCAAAATTTATCTATTTGTTTTTAGTTGTAGAGAGCCGTTATAATGTACTTTTTGCATTATGTTTATAAGAATAGCTACGATAATAGCTATTCTAAATTTTGTATAGCAGTAAATTTGATTATTGGCTTTTGAAAAGGGCGTTAATTATGTGCCTGTACCTGCTGTATATACACTTCCAGCTTTTTGACAAGCGGTGGTATACCTATTATTTGTAGGACAATACCAACCATACCATTAGCTGCAGAGGTCATTACATATATCCATGGAGAAAGTTTAATATTTAATGCTTCGGCAAAAAGGGCAAGCATTAATGCTACAGCTATGCGCCCGGCTATTAGGGTGCTGATTAAAGAAGGTAAAATGGAAAGACCCTTACTATAATGAAGATATCCTGCGGTAGCTCCGTATACAGCAAGCTCTATT
>USBG01000156.1 GCA_900552855.1 uncultured Phascolarctobacterium sp.
TCAACCTTTATGCCCTGCCTTCTTTGCCACGCCTATAGGACCTGCCACATCAGCAGCCATCTTGCCAGTAACAATCTTTTGCAGGCCATCAACCATGCTTACAATCAGCATACCTGTATATTTAAAGCCTAGCTCAAAGGATTCAAAAAATCCCGCTCTAACCATATCCACCTTAGGAGAAATACCTATTAAGGGGCGCTTCAGCTCCTTATCATATTCAGGCATCATAGTTAAAGTCTTTTCTTCGCCATTACACAACGCTGTAACAGCAACCTCTTTAGTACCGTTTTCACGCAGAGTGGTTACAACCTCATTCCAGGTATGCATTTCCTTACCATTAATGGCAACAATGGTATCGCCCACCTTAAGGCCAGCTCTATCAGCTGCCATCTCCTCTACAACAGTGCCTAAAACAGGCTTATCCACTACCTTAGGCATACCCTCTACAAAGAAGATACCACTAAACAGCAGTACTGGCAGGATAAAGTTCATCAAAGCACCTGCCAAAATTACAAACATGCGGGCAGGAATAGACTTACTATTAAAGCCATTCTCATCTACAGGATCATCAGGGTCCATACCTGAAATCTTGTTATAGCCGCCCAAAGGAATGGCACGCAGACTATACTCTGTATCGCCATCCTTAGTTTGGAAGATTACCGGGCCAAAACCAATTGCAAACTCCTCAACGCGCATTTTACAAAGCTTAGCCGCAATAAAATGTCCAAGCTCATGTACAGTAACCAGAACACCAAAAACAAAAATAGCTGCTAAAATCGTCAGCATTCGGCCAAGCCTCCTTTTTAATTGTTATAACTTGCTAATAATCTCGTCTGCAATACGGCGTGCTTCCGCATCAGCAGCCTCAATATCTTCAATCTCAGGCTGTGCCACGTTTTTACACAGCTCTGTAGTCTTAGCTGTAATATAGGGAATATCCAGATATTTGATTTTACCGTCAAAGAAAGCATTTACCGCCTCCTCATTGGCTGCATTAAAGGCACAAGGAAGAGTACCGCCTGCCCTGCCACAATCCATAGCAATCTTCAAAGATGGGAAAGCCTCCAAATCAGGTGCCTCAAAGGTCAAGCTTGCTGCACGCACTAAGTCGAGCTGCTCAAAGCTATAATCAAAGCGCTCTGGCCAGGACAACGCATATTGAATTGGCAAGCGCATATCAGGCTCGCCTAATTGAGCAATTACGCTGCCATCACAAAATTCTACCAGGCTGTGTACAATACTTTGAGGATGTACAACAACATCAATCTTGTCATAAGGCATATTAAAAAGCCAGTGTGCCTCTATAACCTCTAAGCCCTTATTGGCCAAGGTGGAAGAATCAAGGGTTACCTTGCGGCCCATGCTCCAGTTTGGATGGTTCAGGCATTGCTCCAAGGTAACATTTTCTAGCTCACTGCGCTTACGTCCACGAAAGGGGCCGCCAGAGGCAGTAATAATAAGACGCTTTACCTCTTTATCCGCACCACCTCTAAGAGACTGGAAAATAGCACTATGCTCACTGTCTACAGGAGTAAGGCTTACGCCATGCTCCGCTACAGCCTTCATAACCAGGCTGCCACCTGCAACCAGTGTTTCTTTATTAGCTAGGGCAATATTTTTGCCACATTTAATAGCCGCCATAGTAGGACGCAGGCCTGCGTAGCCAACCATGGATGCCAAAACAGTATCTACCTCGCTATAGGTTGCAGCAGCCAAAAGACCTTCCTCACCGGAAAGAATTTCAGTTTTGCCATTATAACGGGCAGATAAACGAGCAGCCGCCTCTTTATCAGTCAAAACCGCAAAATCAGGTTCAAATTGACGAATCTGCTGCTCTAAAATTTCATCGCTTTTATGGGCAACCAATACTCTAATCTTCAGCTTATCAGGGTTAGCAGCTGCCACCTCCAGGGTTTGCTTACCAATGGAGCCAGTGGAGCCCATTAAGGAAATATGCTTCATAATCAATCACCAATACACTGCATCTTATTCAAAGGCAGTCATAATCATCAGTAAATAATAGGTAACAGGCGCAGTAAAGAGCAAGCTGTCAAAGCGGTCCAGCACACCACCATGGCCAGGGAAAATATTGCCGGAATCCTTAATATCAAAGGAGCGCTTAACAATGGACTCAATCAAATCGCCTAAAGGTGCAAAGAAGGCAACGCCCAAGGCCAGCACAACAGCCTGCCACAGAGGCACGCCCAGGGTAACAATGCACAGAGACATAACTACGATAAAGCAGCCCACAAAGCCTGCACAGGCACCCTCAAAGGATTTTTTAGGACTTACGCTGCAGAAGGGATTCTTGCCAAAGGCACGGCCAAAGAAATAGGCAAAGGTATCACTAGCCCAAGTACCTAAAAGAACAATCCATAGGCAGATTTCGCCGTATTCAAATACACGAAAGCCTAAGTCAATATGAGGACCATAGTCAAAAGCACGTAATAAAATAACGTGACCAAAAAGCAAGCCACAATAAATCATACCCCAGATGGAGGCTGCAGTATTGCCTGCCCAATTATTATCGCCACAGTTACAATGACGGTACAAGCCCTCAAGAGTGTTAAAGATAAAGAACAGCGCCGTAAACATGGTCAAAAAGGCCATAATGTACAGCTCCTCCATCTCTACATAATAGCCACCTGCAGGAATTGCAGTTAGCAAAAATGCACCTAAGCCAGAGGTAAGATAGTACACATTAAGCCCCTTGCTGGCAGCCATATTGTGATATTCATGCCAGCCCACAGCGGAGAGCAGCAGTACGGCCAGAGCAAAAACCCAACCACCCTTAGTAATGATTGCCACTGCTGCAGCAATACCGATAACACCGGTAATAATACGAGTTAACATTTTAGAAATAGCACCTACTTTTATTTTTTCTCAATAAGACCGCCAAAACGACGTTCTCGTCCTTGATAAGCTAAAATAGCATCTACCAAATGGTCTGGAGTAAAGTCAGGCCAAAAGGTTTTGGTGGTCCAAATTTCTGCATAAGCAATTTGCCATAATAGGAAATTACTAATACGCAAGTCTCCACCAGGACGGATAAGTAAATCAGGTGCGGGCAGACCAGTGGTATATAAATGGTCCTCAAACACGCTGTTATTGATATCCTCAACCCTTAAAGTACCTGCAGCTGCTTCCGCAGCAATTGTCTTAACAGCATGCAATATTTCTGCCTGACCGCCGTAGTTGATTGCTAAATTCAGAATGATACCAGTATTATTGCGAGTCTCCTCAATTGCATGGTCCATCTTCTGCTTAACAATCTCAGGTAAGCCATCACGGGAACCGATAAAGCGTACCTGTACATTATTTTCATTAAATTCTTCTATCTCATTAGTCAAGTAGCGGCTTAAAAGCTCCATAATAAAGTTAACCTCTGTTACGGGACGTTTCCAGTTTTCTGTAGAAAAGGCATAAGCGCTGATTACCTTAACGCCCAGCTTATCCGCAGCCCTGACGATTGTTTTCAATGTTTCTGCACCAGCCTGATGGCCAAAGGTGCGCACCTTTCCCTGA
>USBG01000157.1 GCA_900552855.1 uncultured Phascolarctobacterium sp.
TGGAGCGTTGTGCAGAGGTTGATGACAACAAGCGCTTACAGGTTTCTTATGAAATAAGTAAGGAGTTTTGCGATAGGGTGGCTAAGAATATAGATAAGTGTGCGGATAGTCAAAATAACAAAATCAGCAAGGCGCTGAAAGATTTGCCGTCCAATGATCCTAAGCTAGACTATTTGGGCGCTTTATCTATTCTCAAACATAATTTTGAGTCCATGTATAGCATTAACAAAGAGTTGGATTCTATTGAAAAGGAGTTGGAGCGCTGTGGTCTTGGTAGCAATGTAGATTATCTTGACCCAGACCAGGTGGTGCGCAGAAGCTTTTATATAGCGTCTCAGGAAATTGGTGGTGATAAGCAGGTTTATGCTATTACAGGTCATAACCGCATAGCTAACTATGGTTATTCTGAGTATTTTGATACTGTTTATGAGCGAGAGGCTACTTATGTTTCTAATTTAGATACGGAGGGGTATTTGGAAACATATAATAAAGGCTTGTTTTATGGAGAAGGTCTTTATTCAATGTATGTAATGCCTACAGGTACACGTAAAACCATAACTATAAACGGTTTTGAGCGCGAGGTGCCTGTTTATATGTATGTTTCTGATGAGGCGTATAGATATCTCCATCCGTTGAGACAATGGAGACAGTTTGTGGAGGCTCGCAAAAAGGCTCTAAAAAACACTGCGGAGCTTTGTGATTTGCTAATAAATAATTATGGTAAAAAGCCTTATTCCCATGAGTATGTTTCTGTTTTGACCAATGGACTTGATCTTAACATTTCTACTGCTGACATTGAAAAAAGAAACGATTTGCAAAGTCAGAATGAATACAGAGGTCAAAAGCTTTATAGACTAAATGATGGCGCTGATATTAGGTTCGATGCTGAAAGATTGACTTGCAATAGTGTAAGTTTTAACCACGAGGATATTCAGAATTCTAAAGGCGTTAAGATAGGTGACAGCAAGGCTGAGGTAAAGGCTAAAATGGGTGCTGATTATTATTTGTATGATGAAGAAAGGGGATTAGAATATTTATTACCTAACGGGCAAATTATTAGTTATATTTTCTATGGCAACAGTGACGCTCTTAAGGAAATTGAGTATAGCAGATATGAAGGTAAAATATGGTAAATAATATGTGGGTTGAATTTGTAATTACAATTTGAGTGGAATAAAAATACAAAAACCGTCCTGTCTCATTTGAGGCAGGACGGTTTTATACTTATTTTTGCTAAATTTCTTTAATTTTTGCTTTACTCAAATTTAAGTGACGAATGTATGTCACTTGAGTTTGCTATGATAATAAAAGAAATCAATAGTCTTTTTATTATCATAGTTTTGGTTAATCTTTGCAGTGATTTTGCCAAATTGGCAGATGTTGAAGGTTTATTATAATTTTAGGAAGGGGGGAGCTTATGAAGTCCATTTATTTTACGGCTTTAGGAGGAGCCCAGAGTGTTGGCAGTAGCTGCTACTATTTAAGGCTTGGTAAATGCAATGTTTTATTAGATTGTGGCACATCAAGATGCAGTGGCTTTTCTTATGGCCCTGATTTGCAGCCAGTGCTCAGTGAGCCTTTTATGAAATCATTAGATGAATTAGATCATATTTATATATCTCATGCTCATGGAGACCATATAGGATACCTAAAGGCGCTAATGTCTAAGGCCCATAATGCAGCTGTTTATATGACTCCGCTTACAAGGGTATTATCAGGGATGTATAGCAATAATAGCTTGATTGATAATTTCACTTATGAATCATTGATGGAGCCTGAAGAAATGATGGATTATGAAAAAAATAGTAGGCTATCAGATGTAAGCTTTCTACAAAAAATCAAGCATCCTGAGTATAGGGTTGCTTTTTTTCCTGCAGGACATATTCCTGGGGCGATGATGACACTCATTGAGTATGAAGGTAGAAGAATCCTATATACAGGAGATTACTCAGTTGGGACTAATGGTTATTGGCTTCCGGATAATTTAAATATAGATGTCCTGATTATTTGTGGCTTGCATGCTAAGCACCCTTGGTACAGACGTAAACCGAATAATAGAATTGAAAACGCTATGCAGATGCTGGAACAGGGAACGTCAGTATACTTACAAGCCAGAGAACCATATAGAGTCATAGAGCAGCTGACAAATATTAATAATGCTATGGCACAATCGCCTTGTAAGTATCCTATTTACTTAGATAATTCTGCGATGAAGGCAGTACGGACAGTAGAAAGCCTTAATGCACCTATTATGCAAAAGAATAACTATGCTCTTGTAGGATCAATCCCTTTGGAGCCACATGTTATGATTGGTTCTAAATTAAAAAGGATGGTAGATAAAAGCTATAAGCTTTTTAATAGTACCTATACCTTGCACGAGGATTACGATGAGATGAAGCAGTTTATCAAGAGGATTAACCCTAGGCAAGCACTAGTAGTTCATTGTGCAGACGGCTATGGTGATTGGCAGTTGGAGCAAGAGCTGATGCATGATCCAGATTGCAGAACACAGTTGCTTTTTCCTGAGGAAGGACAAATTTATACAATATAAAAGCTTAGTATTAGGTAGGAAAGGGGTATTTTATATGAATGATAAAAGAAATTCTCAAATAGAAAAAATAGTACAAATTGTTCATAACAAGGTTGAGGAGAAAAGCAAGCGTTTTTTACGCTTGAGTAATGACCTGATTTTAGAAAATATGGTGCTGAGACTTTTAGCAGAGGACAGTAGCCGCTCTCCAAAAAATTGTCGTGATATATTGCGTGAGAATTGTTATATGGACTGTAGTATGGAAGATATTTTGCGAGTTTTTCGTGATTATAAGATTAACTCCATCGAGAAGCGCAAGAATGTTTTGGGTACTGTTGCAGATATGGTATCCCTTATGGATAAGGCTATGCAGGGTGATGCTAAAAGCTTGCTTAGTTTTAAAGACGCATTTAAGACCATGATATCTGACGATAAGGTACGTTGCTCTAGAAGGTATAGTAATTTGATTTTGGCGTTTTTGTATCAAAAAATTACTGTATTGGCTATTGGTAATGATAAAGAAGAAATACTTAATTTTGGCAGTACTGTAGCTAAATACCTTATTTGGGATATTGTGGATGCTGTTAAATCTGTTTATAAAAGCTCTGGTAATAAACGAGAAAATAAAAGAAAAGTAATAAATATTGAAGAGTATGAAAGAGCTCTTGCCCGTATGGAGGAGCTAGAAAGAGCTTGGCAGCAGACAGATATGCTTTTAAATGATTTGCAGAAGGAATTTGATGAGCGAATTGAAGCTGCTAAGCTACAGGAAATGACAGAATTTTTTGGCAAGCTCAATTCTGAGAAATACGGATATATATTAGATGAGCTTTTGGTGCTTCGTAAGGGTATGGAGGTTATTCGTCAAAATGGATATGAGCTTCCTTTGGAAATTAATGGCTTGTTAATTATGGTAAAAAAGCTGATTCAGTTTG
>USBG01000158.1 GCA_900552855.1 uncultured Phascolarctobacterium sp.
GGGCTCTACATAAGCCACACGCCAGGGTTCAGGTCCTAATACACGCAGGAAGGTGTTGGGGTTCATAGTTCCTGCACCTTTTTCTACGTCGTAGGGCTGTGCCATAATGCAATTTTGCTCAGCCCAAAACTTTTGCAGTTTTAAGATGATTGTTTGAAAATCCATTTTCTGCCTCCTATATTTCTGTTACAAAGACGTCTGCCATGCTGCTTGGTAAAACCAAGGTAAACAAAAAAGCACCTGCGTCCCGTAACTTTAAAGTTACAGGGACGGAGATGCTATAGCTCCGCGGTTCCACCCTGCTTGACTGCAATATACAGTCCGCCTCAATACAATGTTAAATTACAGCTCCAAAGCGCCTTCACCTGCTCTTGCCGGCTTACACCCTCCCGGCTCGCTTAGCTTGCAGGCTACTCCTCTTCTTCATAGCTTAGCTTATAGTATATATTTTTTAGATAAGCTTGTCAATTAGCTATCAAAAATTTTACTACATATTCAGCTGCTTTAAAAAGTCCATACTATTCAGTGGTTTATCCGTTTGAAAATAAATATAACGCAGCAGCATTTTTTCCATTTCCATTAATGCGCCACCACGTACAGAAAAATGAGCCGGACTTTGCATATCCATGGACGCCAGATTACGCCACAGCTCTCTAGCGGCGCTGCTGGCAAGCTCTAAGCCGTCACCGCTCAAGCTACGCCTGCATTCCGTACAAATAGCACCGCCCTGCAGTGGACTAAAGCTGCAATCCTCATGGTCTTCAACCTCGCGGCCACAGCTCATGCACTGGTCTATTTGCGGCGCAATGCCTACCAGCTCCAGCAGCTTAACAGTAAAGGACAGCATCACAATACGCGGGTTACGCTCCATTAATAGAGCAAAGGTGTCCAAAAGCAGCTCATACAGCTGCTCCTGAGGCTGCCTATCCTCTGTAAATAGCGCCGTCAGCTCTGCAGCAACTGCACCATAGGCCATTTGCTGCATATTCATAGCCTTAGGCATGGTGCACAGCTCACAGCTCCGTAGCTTGTCTATTCTTTGCCCCTGCTGCACATCCACATTAATGCGTGAAAACGGCTGCAGCAGGCGACCATTAACATTTTTAGGATAGCGAGCTCCATAAGCTATAAAGCGCAGCTTTCCATGATTTTTAGTAAAACAAATAACATATTTGTCAGCAGTCTGCCAGTTTTTTACGTGTAAAATAATGGCCTCGTCCTGCAAAACAGAGCTATCCATATTAATCGTCCTCAGCCTCTTCTTCCTCTTGCTTCTGCTTTTTAGGCAAGGGCGTAGCCAAGACACGCATTACACGAAAGCCCTCGGCCTCCAAAATCTTAAAGGAATAGCCATAGCTTTCCACCACAGCATCCTTTTCAGGCTTACAGCCTAAAAGACCAAAAACATAACCGCCAATGGTGTCCTCCTCAGGATCATCCAGCTCGATATCCAGCTCCTCTGCCACATCATCAAGCAGCACCATACCGTCAAACTCAAAGGCTCCGTTAGGAAGAGCCACAATATCCTCAGGCTCGGCAGCCTCATGCTCATCCTGAATATCGCCCACTATTTCCTCAACAATGTCCTCAATGGTAATCAGGCCTGCTGTACCGCCGTACTCATCAGCCACCAGCACCATTTGCACATGCTTTTGCTGCATCATGGTCAAAGCGTGGGAAATAGGCATAGCCTCAGGCACAACAACCATGGGGCGCATAATACGACGCAGGTCAAAATCCGTACTGCCAGCCTTAATCGCCAGCATATCGCGCACGCTCACCAAACCAATAACATTGTCCTTTTCCTCTACGCACAAGGGATAGCGTGTATGACGACTACTGCGTACTGCAGCTAAATTGTCAGCCAAGCTATCGTCAGTAAACAGGCACACCATGTCCTGGCGGGGAATCATAATTTCCCTGGCCACCCTGTCGCCAAAGTCAAATACATTATCAATCATGCGACTTTCTAAATGGTCAATCTTGCCCCTTTGCTCGCTGGCGCTGACAATAGCACGCAGCTCCTCCTCACTTTTAGACAAATCCTCCTCATGACGCTTCAGGCCTAAAATACGCTGAATAAATCGAGAGGTTTTACTAGAAATCATAACAAAGGGATAAAGCAGATAGTTAAAGAAAATGAGAGGATAAATGGTGGACATTACTGCCCTCTCTACATTGCTTACTGCAATAGCACGTGGTACAAGCTCACCTAAAATTACTTGCAGCAGCACCACTAGCAAAATAGACAAAGGCCATGCCAAAACAGGCTCTAGCTGTCCGCCATAGGCAAATAGGCTTACCAGCAAGTGACCGCTAATAATACCAAAAAGCACCGTAGAGGTGGTAATACCAAGCTGAATAGCACTAACATAGGTTTCGTGCTTATCCAACACCCGCAGCACCAAATCAGCCTTAGAATTGCCCTGCTCAGACAACTCCTGTAGGCGCCATTTACGTGCTCTAACTAAACCAAATTCTGCAATTACAAAAAAGCCGTTTAATAAAACTACAAGCACCGCTACTAGAAGCTCAATAATGGTACTCATAGCAGGTCCGCTGTCTATAAGTCATCACTCCTAAAATAAATCATTGTTAATGCCGCCCCTGCACAAGAAAGGCTGCCCTTATATTTAATGGTTCTACAAATATGCATCAATGGCTAAAAGCATAACAGTAATATGCATATTAATCAAATCATCAGCAATTTTGTCAATTATTCGCGATAGCCAAATTGCTTCAAGGCCTTGTCCTGGTTACGCCAATCAGGCTTAACCTTAACCCACAAATCAAGGAACACCTTGCAATACAGCAGGTTTTCAATATCCTTACGTGCCTGTTGGCCAATCTTTTTCAGCAGGCTGCCCTTGGCACCAATGACAATGCCCTTTTGGGACTCACGCTCAACAAAGATTGTTGCACGAATATACACATTCTCTTCATCGCGCTCCTTAAACTCTTCAATCTCCACTGCAATGGAATGAGGAATTTCGTCTCTAGTGGAACGCAGCACCTTTTCACGAATCATTTCGGCAGCAATAACACGCTCAGGCTGATCAGTAATCATATCCTCGGGGAAGTAGGCAGGACCTTCCGGTAAACGCTTAGTAATCTCCTCTACCAAGCCAGGGAATTCGCCATCGTTAAGCGCAGAAACAGGTACAATAGCAGCAAATTTATACTGCTTACTATACTCTTCCATAATTTTAAACAGCTTAGACTTATCAGCCAGCTTATCAATTTTATTTACTACTAAAATTACAGGAGTTTTAATCTTACGCAGCAGCTCCAAAATATAATCCTCGCCTGCGCCGCGCTTTTCTGTTGCATCTACAATAAACAGAACAACGTCAACCTCCTGCAATGTTCCCTCTGCAGTACGCACCATGTACTCGCCCAGCTTGTGATGGGGCTTATGAATACCAGGAGTATCCAAAAACATAATTTGCG
>USBG01000159.1 GCA_900552855.1 uncultured Phascolarctobacterium sp.
GAGTTAAATTTTTTATTACTTTAGATAGCGAACCAAATGACATTACTTCTACAACTGCCCACACGGGGATTTCTCCATCATGGTTACTAAAATTATGTTTAATAAATACATCGTTAGAACGTGCGATTTCAGAGGCAATGGAAGACATATTTCTCCAATATTTTTCTTTGTCTACAAAAACAGATGAATCTAATAATATGAGAGCATCATTATGGATTAGTAAGGCTTCTACTAATTTTACTCTTAAAGCCACTTCTATTTTGGAAAGCATGGAGAAAATAAGATTAGAGAGTTCTTGATCAAAATTGTATAATTGAATAATCCTATCAAATGAAGTATTAGGTTTATATTTTTTCTGTTTATTATCGTAAAGCTGGTAAGAATATCCTCTTAAACGATAGTAGCCGATTGATTTAAGAGCTTGGATAACATCTTCTCTAGAAGTTATTATCATACCACTGTCCTCATATTTTTTGAATTGTTGTTCTATTGTTAGTACTTGTTTTGGATAAAAATACATTAAACAACCACCCCACAAATAAAAAAAGTCCCACCGGGTTGCGCTTGCATCAGAGGCGTGGTGGGTTCTGTTAAATATATTATATATAATATATTTAACATGTCAAGTATTATTTGAATGTACTGAGAATACTAAGAAATACCGTCTTCGAGAAAGAATATCAGGGGTGAATTGATGAATTTGTAATATTTATTTTATAAGCTGTTTTTATACCTACAAAAAACCTCCTCCAACCACATTTTCCTGTGGTCAGAGGAGGTTTCGCCTTATTTACGCTATTTGCTTAATCCTTATCCATTTACCTTCTTCATGAACTTTTCGTTGTCGATGATGAAGCGTTCATGGGTACCTTTGCCAATGGTGCCCTTGGAGTCTTCGGCTTCTACGCTGAAGGTGAGCTTGCGGCCTTCGATGGCAATGAGGGTGGCGGTGGCTTTGACGGTGTCGTTCATTTTGGTGGCACGGTCATGGGTGATATTGAGGCTGATGCCTACGCTGCCAGCACCTTCTGCCAGGCTGTTCTTTACGGCATCACAGGCTGCCTCTTCCATAAGTGCACACATGGCGGGGGTTGCAAATACTGCTAAGGAGCCGCTTTTCATGGTTGCGGCAATGTTTGCTTCGGTTACAATGGTGGTGGCGGTGCCTACAAGGCCTGCTTTTAATTCTGTCATGATTATTCCTTCTTTCTAATGTTCTTTCTTAATGCTGCCATGGATGTGCTATGTGAGTGTAGCAATCCACGTGCTAATATTTACAGATACATTTATAGCACAGACATAGATAAAAATTCTGCATTATTTAGGAATTGGATATTTATCCTTATAATGCATTTTTATATGGTTAAGGCTATGTGCTAATTATAAATATGATAATGGATTATTGTTGTGCTTGCAAGAGCTTTTTGTATTTGCTTACGTTCTATAAAGTGTTTTATAGGTTAAAGACTGTTTGACTGACTAGTCAGTTGTGTTACATTCGTTACATTATGTGACCTATTTGTTAATTTTACGAAAAACTCTTACGAAAAATTAAGCAATATGCTATACTTATAGTATAAATTTAGCTCTATAATTTTAACCACATGGGGGTGTTTGTGATGGCTATAGAGTACAGAAAGATTACTTTTCTTAAGATTTATACTGGTGAGGATGTTATGCACAATGATATGCCCTTGTACAAGGCTATTTTGCGTGAGGCACGTCGTTTGGAGCTGGCTGGTGCTACGGTGACTAAGGGAATTGAGGGCTTTGCCTCTAATTTGCGTGGCATGGGCCGCACGATTAGCTCCTTTGTTAGTGGCAATGCGGATTATCCTATTATCATCGAGATTGGCGATAAGCGCGAGAATATTGAAAAGCTTTTGCCGTTTTTAGAAAAGAATGCTACTCATGCTTTAGTATTAGTAGAAGAAAGCACCTATGTGGTTACTGATTATATGCGCAAGAAAAACTTGGTTGATTTGCCGTCTCAAAGCAAGTTTCCTGAGGATGTAATGTGATTTTTGCTAGGCTGCTGCTCATGTTATTTGGGTAGCAGCTTTTTTGCTTTTTAGCAGGATTTTTCGTATAATGGTGCGAATTATATATGCTATGATGTTTTCTTCTAAAAGGAGGTTTTAGAATATGGCTGAACAATATGAAGAGATTAAGGTAGCCGAGCATATTGAGGTTATTGATGATAAAATGCGTGAGGATGAGGCCGAGGCTCTGTGCCGTTGGGCTGCAGCTCGTGCTGGCGTTATTGTTGTTGCTCCTGTTCTTGGTACTATGAGCCTGATTGCTAATGAAATTTATATGATTATTAAGCTGGGCAAGGTGTATGGCGAGGAAATTTCTGAGCAGGCTGCAGTGAGCATTTTAGGCAGCTTGGGTGCGTATTTTGTGGGCAGCACCTTGACTACGCTTATTCCCTTTGCGCCGCTGCAGATTCCTGTGGCTGTGGGTACTACCTATGGCTTGGGCCGAGTGGTTACAGAGTGGCTGAAGGCTGGCAAGCCTAAGGATATGAGTGCTTTTAAAAAGGTTTATGATGATGCTGTTAAGCTGGCTAAGGATAATATCAGTATCTTTAAGGATGATCCTAAGCGTAATGAGCCCTTGGGTGATGAAAAGCAGCATTACGATATTTAAACTGTTGGGGTAATTTTACTTGCCTGCATTTGCCTTAGGTGGTATTATGGATTGGTAAATACAGTATGTATTAATATTTAAGGAAGGTGTTACACTAGATGAATTTTGAATTTTTTGCGTTTCTCGTATTTATGAGCTTTGTTTCCTTTGCTATTGCTTTTTTGGCATATGGCATGGTTATTCGTTTTATGGGCAAGGAGGGCTTTGCTTCTCGCATGGCTCAAATTATTTTAGTTCCTGCCTGCGTAATTTTCTTTGATTTTATTACCTTTGCTGCTCCTAGTGAGTATCGTTATGTTATTGGCAGTGCTCCGCTGCTGTTGGTTGCAGGTATTGCTTTGTACTATCGCTTTGTTCGTGGCGAGTCCTTTGGCGATGCTGCACCTACTCCTACCCAGGCTGCTCATGCTGCAGATGAGCCTAAAAAGTTCAGCAAAAAGTCTGCTCGCATCCGTGCAGCGAGAGAAAAACGTGGCGGTAGAAGATAAGCTGCTGTAATTTGTTACAGAAATGAGAAATTATTCAACTTTGGCAATTACAAGCAGGATTTCTGCCATCTAAAAAAGAATATTACATACATGAACATGAAGTTTACTGCGTACATGATGCGCAGAGGAAATTATGGAGGTGTGTTTTATGTTTAAAAAAATCTTAGTTCCTGTTGACGGTAGTGAAGGCTCCTGGAGAGCATTGGCTAGTGCTGTGGAAATCGGCAAGAGATTTGAAAGTGAGCTTTTGGTTGTCAACGTAATTCAGCCTTATAATAATGCTGCTTTACTGGCAGTTCCTCT
>USBG01000160.1 GCA_900552855.1 uncultured Phascolarctobacterium sp.
CTCCGGCTGTCATACGTACAATTTCTTCAACGCGAGCCTCTTGTACCAATGTAGTCAAAATAGTTGCAGTACGTCCATCTGCACTACGTTTTTCAATATGAATATGATTATCAGCAAAAGCAGCTATTTGTGGCAAATGAGTAATACATAGCACCTGTCCTACAGTAGCAATCGCCGCAATTTTTTCAGCCATACGTTGAGCAGTTACACCACCAACACCTGTATCAATTTCGTCAAAGACCATGGTAGGCACGTCGCCCTGATTCATTAACACAGTCTTTATAGCCAACGCTATACGACTTAGCTCACCACCAGATGCTACCTTTTCCAAATCGTTTACAGGCTCGCCCATATTAGCACTAAACATGAATCGCAGCTCATCCCTGCCTTCGGCAGTAAATTTACCAAGGTCATCAATATTAATTGCAAAAACGCCATTAGCCATAGCTAAATCACGAATATGCTTAGTAATCAGCTCTGCTAAAGCCTTGGCGCTACGCTGACGTTCCTTTGTAAGTACAGCTGCTGACTTAGATAATTTATTAGTAATTACCTTAAGCTGCTTTTCTGCAGCAGCAATTGCATCTGCTATATTTTGCAATTCCTGTTGCTTAGCAATAGTTGATGCCAAATATTCCAGCACATCCTCTGTAGTACCACCATACTTCTTTTGCAAACGATAAATTGTATCAAGACGCTCTTGTACAACTGCCGCATGCTCTTCATTAAAGTCACTACTAGAAAGATAGTCACTAAGCTCGGAGCGACAATCATCCAAAGTAATCCAGCTACTGTCTAATGCTTCAACAAACTGACGTAGCCTATCGTCGTAACGTGCTGCATAACGCAGCTCATCCTTAGCCTGTGCCAGCTTTGATAAAATCCCCTTTTCACTATCTAGATAGCCATGAGCACGATTTACAGAAGTAATTATTTTTTCACTATTACGCAGAAGCTTTGCTTCTTCCTCTAAACCCTCTTCTTCACCTGGAATAAGCTTAGCAGCTGTGATCTCGTTGATTTCCCAGCTGTACCGGTCTAAAAGCAAATCCTGCTGTTCATTATCAGATAATAATGCATCAAGTTTTTTCTTTACGGAAACATATTCCTGATAATTTTCAGCATATTCCTCTTTAGCATCAGTTAAAGCCGTACCACCAAAGGCATCCGTCAACAATCTTGGAGCATCAGCTTTGAGCAGCGCTTGATTTTCGTGCTGTCCATGAATATCTACTAATCTAGAGCCAAGCTGACGTAAAAATGATAAAGGTACCTGCACACCATTGACAAAAGCCTTACTTTTTCCTGCGGAATTTACTTGACGCTTAAGAAAAAGGTCATCCTCTGCCTCTATGCCCTGCTCAACCAAAATATTTTTGATTACTTGCTGACCTGATATATCAAAAACAGCCTGAACCCACAGACCATCTGTTCCAGAACGAACATAATCCGCAGAAGCACGACCACCAAGAACTACACCGAAGGCATCTATAAGAATGGATTTACCAGCACCTGTTTCACCAGTGAAGACATTAAAGCCAGCTGTAAAATCTGCTTTTGCATCCTCTAAAAGTGCAAAATTATGAACATGCAATGCCTGCAGCATTCTATCACCTCAGCTTAGCGATATCTATCAAATCTGGCAACAAGGGTTAAAATATCCTTCTTATTTTCGCAAGCAATAAACACAGTATCATCACCTGCTATAGAACCTAAAACCTCGGGCCATTTCATATAGTCAACAGCAAATGCTACAGATGATGCAGTACCAGGCATAGTACGTACAACTACCAAGCTATCAGAATGACGAACACTGGTAATAGAGTCCTGAAATGTACGCTCCAAGCGCTCCGGAGTAAGCATCATATTATGCTCCTTAGGATAAGCATAATGATAGTGACCATTAGCGTCAGGAACCTTTACCAGCATCAGCTCTTTAATATCACGAGAAACTGTAGCCTGAGTAACATCAATACCCTTAGCACGCAAGGCTGCCGCTAAGTCCTCCTGTGTTTCAATTTTGTTTTGATCGATAATTTCTTTAATTCTAGCATGTCTGTTCATTTTCATGAGCAATCACCCCTTTTATCTATCACGTTACAAATTCCGCATCAGCTTTTGCTGCCATGTCTGATAATAGTCACGGCTAGTCAGACGTATCAGCTTCATTTTATAAGGACTTTTTTCAATTCTGACATAGGTTCCTTCTGTCACCTGCGCCACATTTTCACCATCCGCTGCCAAAAGCATTTCTTCGCTTCCTGGCACTGCCTTTAGCTCGATAACCTCGGACATGGGGATGACCAACGCCCTTGCAGTCAACGAGTGAGCACATACAGGAGTTATTACACTTACCTCTAGCTCTGGCATAACTAGTGGTCCACCAGCGGATAAGGAATAGGCAGTAGAACCAGTCGCCGTTGCCACAATAAGTCCGTCAGCAGCATAGCGACCAGAAGGACGTCCCTTAATATACATCTGCAAATGAGCAATCTTACTATAAATCCCCTTCGTCAGCACTAAATCATTAAGAGCATGAACAGTAGTAATAACTCTATCCTCCTCTAAAATTTGTGCCTGTAAAAGGCTACGCTCTTCGTAGGTAAAGCTTCCTTGAGCTAATTTGCTCATAGCCTTGCTCATTCCTGGCAAATCAATTTCCGCCAAAAAGCCAAGCTTACCAAAGTTGATGCCAAAAGCAGGTACACCAATAGGCACTAGATGATGGGCCATTTGTAATAATGTACCATCACCACCTAAGGATACTGCAGCATCAAGCTTTTTTAAAGAAGCAGGCTCATTAACATCGTAGGTAAAGCTGCAGCCATATTCAGCAGCTGCATGTACTGGAAGCACCGGCTCCATTCCCCACTCACGACATAAGCCTACAAATTCTGATAATGCAATACGCACCTTTTCCTTACCAAGATTAGGAAAAATGCCTAAGCGCTTAACCTTCATGGCTAGCCTCATCAGCTGCTTTTGCCGGCTTCTTATCTAAATCACCATGACTACGGCTAACTAGCTCTGCCACAAATTCTCTGCTTATGGCATCATCAGCACCTAAAGTCAAGTGCAACAGATACTCTATATTGCCCTCAGGTCCCTTTATAGGAGAAAAATCCAAACCAGCAATACCAAAGCCCTCTTCTTTAGCAAAATCTATAACATTATTTATAACTGCTTCGTGAACCTTGGGATCACGTACTACACCTTTTTTGCCTACATTTTCTTTACCAGCCTCAAATTGTGGCTTGATAAGAGCAATGACAAAGCCATCTTCCTTAACAATCTTATGTACAGCAGGAAGCTCCTTTGTTTATTTTCAACCCTTTTGGAAAGATTGAATTCTATAAATCTCA
>USBG01000161.1 GCA_900552855.1 uncultured Phascolarctobacterium sp.
AGATAATCATATTAATCCTATGGTACGTCCGGATTCAGTGCAAAATGTAAGGGTTAGCGATGTTGAGTTTTGGGATTATGAGGGATCCCCTTTTATGAATGTAGAGGAGGAAAAAACTGTAAAAGTAATTTCTCCAGGTTGGATATATAGTGATAAGGACGTACAGATTTCACGTCCTAAGGTAAAGGAGGTTTAGTCTATGGTTATTGATAATCATGAGCATTCCGATCTTTGTGTAGGCATTGATTTAGGAACTACCAATTCTGTGTTGGCAACAATTAATAAAAAGCCCAATGGTGATATTATTAGTAAAATTGTTGATATTAGTCGTCCAATGGATGTTTTAAAGGGCTTGGGACTTAATGAATCAAGAATGAGTAGTCAAAAGAGGTCTTTGCTTCCATCATGTGTTTATTATGATGAGCAGCATGGTTTAGAGCCTGTTATTGGCGATTTTGCTAAAATGCAGTATCCTAATCGTCCTCATTTAGTGGCTAAATCTATTAAGAGTCAAATGGGTATGCCTGTGGCAGAGGGACTGGATGCTGCTATTCCTGATAAAACTCCTGCGGAGATTTCTGCACGTATCCTCAAGCATATGCTAAAGGAGGCTGGTAGGGTATATCGTCAACAGATTACGGATGCAGTTATTACCGTGCCCGCAAATTTTGACTCCGTTATGTGCCAGGCAACAAGAGACGCAGCTGCTCTTGCTGGTATTCAAATAAAAAATTCTGATGGTAGTGAGAGGCCTGTATTATTGTCAGAGCCTAATGCTGTTATTTACGATTTGATTAATCAAGTTCATAATGGAGAGATTTCCTCTCATGTAATTGACCTTAGTACGGAGAAGAATGTGATGGTTTTCGACCTTGGCGGTGGTACACTTGATATTACTATGCACAAGATTAAACGACGCGAGGACTGCCCTGATGTGCTTAAGGTGGATGAAATTGCTACTAACCGTTATACTAAGCTAGGCGGTGATGATTTTGATGAGCTTCTTGCGGAAGCTATGTTTAATCGCTATCTTGAGCGTTATAGCAAATATAGTGGTGTAAAATACAAACTGGAACAGCAAAAAAGCACTATTATGCCAGTAATGCGCAACTATGCAGAGCAGTTAAAGCTGGAGGTAAGTGAACGCTATCGTGATGGCAATGCTGTTGATGACAGTGATTTTGGTTGGGATGATGTACTGGAGGATGATGGTAAATTTGAAATAGGCGGTAATATTGGCGGCGTTGGCTATGCCTATGATGACAGCTTTACGAAGGAGGAGGTAGAGCAGATTTTAGAGCCTTTGATGGGAAGAAAATTAAGCTATAATGACTATCAAGGGTTTGAAAATATTGACGTTAGCACCAATATTATCTATCCCATCCTAGATGTTTTGCAAAAGGCTCGGAACCTGTTGTTGACGCAGTTATTGTAAATGGCGGTATGAGTAAATTTTATATGATTATTGATCGTTTACGAGAGTTTTTTGGATTGGAGCCAATAGTGGCTCTCGATTCCGATTTGGCAGTTGCTAGAGGCGCAGCAGTATATCATTATTACCTTCATTTGTACGATGCAAGTATGAAGGAGGATATGCGATTGCTTTATAATACGGATTCTCCTGTTGCAGAGCCATGTGGAGATAAGGCTGCTGCTTCAGTTAAAAAGGAAAAAGCATCAGAAAATAATCTTTTTAATGGTGTTAATAGGGGTATTGAATTTGGCAAAACAACCCTTAATGATGATTTATATTTGGGCGCTCGTAATGGTGCTGTCCAGCTTCTTGTTCCTGCAGGCTCAGAGTTGCCCTATGATTCACCTATTATCAGAGGCTTTCAATTAGACGCGGGCTGTGACGAAATTGCTATTCCTATTAAAAGACGTAGTCATAATGACAGCTATGTTACTATAGCAAATGGCCGTTTAAAGCTTGGTAAAAGCTATCCTGCTGATGTATATGTATCCATTAGGGTAAATATGAGCAGCAGTAAGCTGATTAGTATGTATATGATGATTTCCTCAGATTTAGAAGGATTACATGTTTTAGAGCATAGAAATGCGGAAATTGTTATCGGTAGCTATCATAATACTAGCAAAGTAAAGATGGCAGCACCTGTAGGCGCTAAATTAAATGTCACCAATGAAATGCATAAGCTTAAACAATTGTGTGATAGGTTGTTAATAGTTTCCAATGCTGATCGTAGGAAAAAGCTTTATGATGATATCTCCTTCTGCGTAAAATGTATTAATGCAGCCGGAAATAAAGATGAATTTGCCAATGAAGTTTTATATTATATGCAATATGGCTTTAATAGTGAGCTGAAGCTGCGTCTTTATACTATTGCTAGAAAACAGTGTGCATATTGGTCAGAGGCTGACAGGGCTAATCTTGCGACTATTTGCGTACAGCAGTTGAATGGAGTTATTAGAGGATATGATGACAAAGGCCTTAGACGCAATCTGAATATTCAGGCTGTTTATGCATTAGGCTTTTGTGGTTCAGATAAACAGATTATGAAGCTTGATACGATTAAGCATATACCAGCGTATAAAGCAGCTTGCTTGTATGTTTTTGGCAAACGACATTTAAACACTCAATGGATTTGTGAGCTTTGCTACAACGATGTGCGGTTTAATAATCTGCGAGGCCTGCAAAACACTTTGCACGCTTTAGGTATGGCCTTACGTCGTGATGAAGGAATTTCGGTAGAGCAAATAGACATTGATGAAGCTGTTAATAGACTATGTCAGGTAATTAGCTATAATGCCAATGTTGATTTAAGATATAATGGTATTATTACAAGCGCCTTGATTGCTCTTGGTTATGCTTGTGACCAGCGTTTTGGTAGCAATGGCGTTAGCGACAAATCTATTGAAAAGGTACGCTATTTGATTGATACTATGGAACAAAGATTTGATGGAAATGTGTATAATTGTTTAGTAAGATCCATTACTATTGTAAGTAAAATGCTGAATGGAGCTGTATTGACTCAAGATGAGGAGCAGTTCTTGTTAAGAAAGCTAGAGATATAATAAGCTGTATAGTAGGCTTTTAGAAAGCTTGATTGGTTAGTGAAATAAAAATCTCCTAATGTGATATGTTGACAAAGACAGATAAGTCGATGCACAGTCACATTAGGAGATTTTTTATAAGTAAAAGACGAAATGAAATTGTTAATATTAATAGTTCAAAATTTAATGATATATTATGCCTATTATAATGATGATTTATAATGGTGACCCCGGCCAGAGTCGAACTGGCCCCAAAACAGGAAAATAATGGTTACTCCCTACAAACTGAGCCGCACCCGCAGGGGCGGCTCAGTTTGTCAAAAAAGCCTCGCAGAGTTTGCCGCC
>USBG01000162.1 GCA_900552855.1 uncultured Phascolarctobacterium sp.
AAGCCAATACAGCTCAGTAAAGTAATAGTACCTACGATAATATACGGAGCATCACCAAAATTAGGATTACCAAAGCCACCACCAAAGGAGTTAGCACCTACACCCAAAAGACTAAAGCCAATAGATGTAACAACTGTAGCTGCCACAATAGGCGGAACAAAACGACGCCAGTACCTTGCACCTAAGCCAAGTAAGCCTTCTAAGATGCCACCAACAAGAACAGCACCCATAATACCACCATAACCGTATTTGCTGCCAATAACGCAGGCAATAGAAACGAAGGTAAAGCTAATGCCCATAACTATTGGCAATCCACTGCCAATGCGCCACACTGGATAAAGCTGAATCAAGGTACCAATACCAGCAACAATCATAGCGGATTGTACCAAAGCACCACTCTGCTCTACCGGCATTTTAATAACACCTGCAACAATTAAAATTGGAGCAATATTAGCAACAAACATTGCTAATATATGCTGCAAACCAAATGGTACTGCCTTGCCAACCGAAATCTTACCATCAAGTGTATAAATAGGATCTACCGCTTGCTGTTCTTTGCTCATTTTTCTTCCTCGTGTCTAAACTTAATGGTGCCAGTATTAGAATCCATTTTGTCAATAATTGCCAAACTATGCAGGTTTACACCAGCCTGACGTAGTTTGTCGCCACCGCCTTGGAAGCCCTTTTCAATACCAATACCAATACCTTCAACAGTACCACCGGATTGGCGAACAATATCCATCAGACCCTCTAAAGCGCAACCATTTGCCAAAAAATCGTCAATAATCAGTACATGGTCATTTTTATTCAGATATTGTTTAGCAACGATAACATCGTTTTCCTTATTGTGGGTAAAGGAATAAATTTTAGTAAAATAAACATCACGATCCATATTACTGCCGCTTGTTTTTTTAGCAAAAACTACAGGCACCTGAAAATACATAGCAGCAACGCACGCAATACCAATACCAGAAGCCTCAATAGTCAGAATTTTATTAATAGGACGATCAGCAAATAGGCGCTTAAATTCCTTTCCGAGCTCCGCAATAAAAGGAACGTCAATTTGATGGTTCAAAAAGCTGTCAACCTTCAATACGTTACCACTTTTAATAACGCCATCTTCTAAAATCTTCTTTTCTAATAATTCCATGATAAACCTCCGCTTCTCATAATATATTTATAGGATAAAGTTCATTTTATCACATGATATTACTATGGTAAAGAGGAATTGAATAAATAAGAAAACAACATACACTATACTGCCTAAATTACAAATTTTAAACAACAATATCTACTCTACTACCTAAATTTAAACATCTACGACTACTGGTCACGATAATTTTCTTATCTAACATTTCCTTTAAGCTAGCCACATGAGAAATAATTCCAACAAGACGGTTATCCCTGGACAAACTAATTAATGTGGAGACTGCTTCCTTCAAATGTTCATCACTTAAAGAACCAAAGCCCTCGTCTACAAACATTGTATCTAGCTGTACACCACCAGCACTTGCCTGCACCTCATCTGCTAATCCAAGAGCCAAGGCTAAAGATGCCATAAAGGTTTCGCCACCTGACAAAGTTTTTACGCTACGCTCCGTACCATTCCAGTGATCAATAATACTCAGCTCTAGACCTGCCTTAGCATTACCTGTTGAAATAGAATCATCCTCTGTCCTTTTAAGCTCATAGTGGTTATTGGTCATCTTTAAAAGACGTAAGTTAGCACGATTGATAATTTTGTCAAAGTAATGCATCTGAATATAAGTTTCCAAAAGCACCTTTTGCTTACCAGTGAGCTTACCGTTAGCAGTATCAGCCAAGGCCTTTTTCCATGTGTATTCTTTTTCAACAGTAGCAATATCTCTTTGCAGTTTTTTAGACTGTGCCAATATCCCCTCATTCTTCTTATAATCTGCGTGCAGATTTTTGCTTTCAATGTCAAGAGCAGCAATATTAGCTTCTAGAGTCTCTTTGATATCCAAAAGCTTTTCTTTAGCATCTTCATCAGCAAACGAGGATTTTAATATACAAAGCTCTTCCTTGTATGTCTTTATTTTAGTAATGCAATTACCCAAAGCCTGCGTATGACTGTTTAACTGTTGCTCAGCAGCTTTATAGGTTTCCTTTAAACGTGCACACTCTGCATTAATAAAGCCTTTTTTTTGCTCAAGTTCAGATCTTTCTCTACCGTTCAGTTCCTGCAAAAGCTCTGTTCTCTGTTCGCTTAAGCCTTCTTCTACAGCCTTAAGCTGTACCGCACAATTTTTCAGAGTCACATTATGATTAGTAAGTCTTTCCAGTTCTTGCTCTTCTTTAGGTAGTAAAATTTCCAAATCAATCTTTTCTTTCTTCTTAGTTTGCAAACAATCAAGCTGACCTTGTAGCTCCTTAATAGCATTATCAACATGAACATACACTGCCCTAGCTGCAGCTACTGTAGAATCCTCATCAACTATGTTTTGCGCCCTAAGCCATTGTGTATACGCAAGACCATCAATATTTTCCAACTCAAGCTGCTGCAAAATATTCATTACCTGACCAAGACCACTTTCCCTTTTGGTATGCTCTATAGACAAATCTTTATGCTGCTTGAAAAGCTCTTGTTCCTTCATTCTCAGCTTCTGTTCAGCATCATTTAAGCTTTTCTCCAGAGCTTGCTCATTTTTCGCAATATCATCGGCATCATTTACTTTTATGCCAATAGCCTTAATTGTTTCTATAAGCTCTTTTTCCTGAGCATCAACATACTCCTTTAAACAAGCTATATTTTGCTCTGGCCACAACTCCTTAGCAAATTCAATAGCCTGAGAATGTTTCTCTTCAATATATTTTTTCAAGCCTTCAGCTTCAGCGCTACATACCTGCATATAATTGATAGCCTTATCAGCAGCCTTCTTCAGTTCGTCAACCTCATCTCTGGTCGGCGCTCCCTCTGTCAGCTTAGCAGGAACAGGATGTTCCAAGGAGCCACATACAGGACAGGGCTTTCCCTGTTCAAGCTCTGCTGCTAATACACCTGCTTGTTCACACAAAAACAATAGATATTTTTCTCTATATATTCTATCTGCTTTTTCATAATCATCCTTAGCAGATTTAAACTTGTGTATTGCCAGCTGATGCTTGCCTATTAGCTCTTCTTCTGCATTCAAAACCTTTTGCAAATCACTTACTCGGTTCCATTTAGAGTGTTCAGTATTATAATCTACTTTAAGCTTTGCAACCAATAACTTCGCATCACGTACTTTTTCCACTTCACTTTGCAGCTTTTCTATAGATTCACTAATATCATTCTTTTGCTGTTCTAACACATTTATAGAAGTCTTTAAGCGTTCCTCATTAT
>USBG01000163.1 GCA_900552855.1 uncultured Phascolarctobacterium sp.
GTGCTGACGATAGAGTATATGTAGAAAGCATTAGCAGATTAGCACGCAGTACAAAAGACTTGCTAGAAATCATAGATGTATTTCAATCTAAAGGCGTTCAGTTTATTTCTTTAAAAGAAAATTTTGATACATCTACACCGCAAGGCAAATTTGTATTAACAATATTCTGTGCTTTAAGCCAATTAGAGCGTGATACAATCAAGGAAAGACAACAAGAGGGTATAAACCTTGCTTTATCTGAAAAAAGACCATATGGCAGACCTAAAGCACAATTATCTGATACTTTTGGTAATAACTATGTGGAATGGAAAGCAGGAAAAATTAAAGCGGTTGATTTTATGAAAAGAGAAAACTTGACTAAAACAACCTTCTATAAGCTAGTCAAGACTTATGAAGAAAAAAATAAATAAATTCAGTTAGTGATACAGGGCGTATTTACTTAGTTAACTCTATCAACCTATGATAGCATGACTAGTGAATACGTCTATTTTGCTTATAAAAGGCTTTACACGCTTGTTATACACTGTATGGCTATGTTACTACTCATGCTGATATATAAGGCGTGTAAGGCTTGTTATTTTGTCCTGTATGCTCATTACACTATACTATGTTGAAATGTCATACTATGTGCTTTTGTCTTGCCATGCTAGGTATATGAATGTGTATGGTATGTTTTTTTTAACCAATTCGTCTTTTGGGTTTTTAGACCATACGTGCTAAATTTATTAATCCCCTTTATTGCATATAATTACAGAAAATTAGATTATTGTATATAAATTGTTTATTCATAGGCTATTGACACATCATAAAAGAATTTATATAATGTTTGTAATTCATCATAAGAGGTGATTACAACATATAGTATATATTCTACTGTTTTTGTGCAGTATTATATACAATATATTGTGTGTACAGTGTTTTTTTACCCATTTTGAACTCATCATAAATCGTCATATATCCATTTATGATGAATTTTTCACATTTTCTTCAACGCTATGCCCTTTTTCTGTCATAACAATGTAGTATACTATGAGTGTAGCAAGGAAGACTTGTTACACCCTTCCCATCAAATTCATCATAAACAGCTTTCCTAAGAGAAACAGCCTGCACATCCCCTGCAGGCTGTTTTCTCGTTTTATGGAAAAAATTGCAGGATATGATTAATTTTAAAAATATAATCAAGCATTAGCTACCTAAGATATTAATACTGATAATCTGCAATCATTCAAACAAAATCCCATAACAAATGCATTAAAAGTACTTATCCTAGCAAAATCTTAATGCTACATGATTTTGACAATTATCACCACTATAGCTAAAAACACAAAGACCGTCACAATAATAATTGTGACGGTCTTTTTTATAGAAGCAAATAATTATTTTTTGTTTTCTGCCAGATGCTTACGATAAGCCCTGGTTTCAGCAACAACAACACCGGACAACGCCAAAAGCGCAATCAAGTTAGGAATTGCCATCAAGCCATTAACAATATCTGCCAATACCCATATTTCCTCCAGTTTCATGAAGGGACCGCTAGCAATCAGCATAATGAAGATAATGCGGTAAGGCATAATTGCTTTAACACCAAAGAGATATTCAGTGCAGCGCTCGCCATAGTAGTTCCAGCCAAGAATTGTAGTGAAGGCAAAAAGCACCAGTGCAACCAAAAGCAGTATGCTGCCAAAGCCAGGGAATGCCATGTTATATGCACATTCAGTCATTGCAGCGCCATTTAAAGGACCACACCATACGCCAGTAACAATCAAAGTTAAGCCAGTCAGAGTGCAGACAACGATGGTATCAATAAAGGTACCGGTCATAGAAACAAGGCCTTGCTCTGCAGCCCATTTAGTTTTTGCAGCTGCAGCAACAATAGGAGCACTACCTAAACCAGATTCGTTGGAGAATACACCACGAGCAACACCGCTACGCATAGCCAGCATAACGCTTGCACCCAGGAAACCACCTTGAGCTGCAGTTTCATTAAAGGCACTATCAATAACCATTTTAATAGCATTGGGAACTTGGTCAGCAAAACAAATCAAAATACCAACAGTAGTTAAAAAGTACAGCAATGCCATAGTAGGAACAACCTTAGAAGCAACATTTGCAATAGAACGTAAGCCGCCAATGGTTACAGCTGCTACCAATACAGTAAGAGCAATACCGGTGTAGATAACGGGGATACCTGCAGAAATGTGAGTAATCTCAACGATGGAGTTTACTTGAGCAAAGGTACCAATGCCAAAGTATGCACACAGAATACCAAATAAAGCAAACATAATTGCCAACGGACGATATTTTTCACCTAAGCCCTTTTCAATGTAGTACATAGGACCACCGGCAATATTGCCATTAGCATCTACGGAGCGATATTTTACAGCAAGCAGACATTCAGAATATTTAGTAGCCATACCAAAGAATGCTGCCAGCCACATCCAGAACAATGCACCAGGTCCACCAGCCTTAATAGCGGTAGCAACACCTACGATGTTACCAGTACCAACAGTTGCAGCAAGTGCAGTACACAAAGCTCTAAAGCTGGAAACGTCACCATGACCATCACTCTTAGCACAGAAAATAAGCTTTAAGGCAGACGGCAGATTGAAAACCTGCAGTAAATGCAGTCTGAAGGTCAAATACATACCGGTACCTACTAGCAGCAGCAACAGGGGAGGTCCCCATACAAATGTGTTGATTTGAGTCAAAATTTCTAACATACTTCTCTCTCCCTTTAAATAAGAATGATATCAAGTAAATAAAAAACCAGAGTATATCAAATATACTCTGGTAGGAAAGTCAATGACGCAACGGTAATACAAAATAATAATACCATAACGTAAGCATTCTCTGTCCTTTGGCCTGAGAGATAAGGATGGATTTCCATCCGTGCACCTTCGGCGCCCATTCAAGGGACTCTCCAGAGTTGTGTCCACATACGGTTTACGCTTTTTTAAAAAGCACCTGAGAGTTTTGCTCCTTCGGCAAGTCTTTGACTTTTTCCTGCAAACTTCGTTTGTCGCGTATGTAGTTTATGGATTCAGTGTAACACCGTGACAACATTCTGTCAATGTCAATCAAGATATTCGTGAAAATTTGTGAAAAACGGCGAATTTCTTGACAACCTATGCTATAATAGATAGGCTATACTGGTAGTATTATTGGTAAATCCAAGTAATCAACAGCATCCCTCGAAAGGAGGAACTTTACATGAATGATGCTTTGCAGCAGCTTCTCGACAGGCTGACGGCTCTGCTGGCGGAAAAACCGCTCATCGGGGCGTGGTACACAACCGTTGTGCGCTTCGTGTTCCCG
>USBG01000164.1 GCA_900552855.1 uncultured Phascolarctobacterium sp.
TTATACTTCGCGCAGCAATGCCTATTCATTATGAACAGCTTATATTTACTTTTCTCCAAAAGTCCCCTCAATTGGCCGCTTCTGCGAACCGCTTTTTTATTTTTTATCTGTTAGCGGTAGATGCAGCCACGCGATTTAAGCAATTTTGCTTATAAAAAAAACAACAAGGCACAAGAATATAAAATCTTGCAACGCCATTGTTGTTCGACATTAGAATTATACATCTTTTACTTTTTCTTGTAAAGTTTATCGAACATTTTTATATGATATTTTTAAATCGTTCGATATAGTGTATGGTTCTTTACACTTTTTTAATTTTTTCTAGTAAAAGAGACTTCCTTAGAGCTTATTTCTAAGAAAGTCTCTTATTTTATAGCTAAAAACTAAGCCTAGTATAAATCATACTTAAAAAAAAAGCATCTACTACGCTGCTTATAGTTTATACGCAAGCTAAAAGCACAGTACGAAAACTTTACTGATATTCAAGCTATAAAGGCTTATTTCATTGTAATCAGCTCATAGGAACGTGTTCCTAAGCCAATCTTTTCTGCGTGCTCCAGGCATGTTTTCCATTCAGATTCAGGAGTAGTGTTGTGGAAATGGTCGTATCCCTTGCAAGCCTCTGCATCAGCCTTCAAGTGTTCACCTAATACAGAATTAGCAACTGCGGGAGCAGCATTTACCAAATCTGCACAGGCTTGATCTAAAGCAACAGGGTCAAAGGAAGCCAACATACCAATATCTGCTACAATAGGAGCATCATTTTCAGCATGGCAATCGCAATAGGGAGATACATCTACAATTAAGCTGATATGGAAGCAGGGACGATCCTGACAAATTGCCATAGCATATTCAGCCATTTTCTTGTTAAGGTTTTCCATGCTTGCATCATTGCAGGCATAGATTGCATCCATAGGACACATACCTAAGCAACGACCACAGCCAACACATTTGTTAACATCAATAGCTGCTTTGCCATCAGTAATAATAGGAGCACCATGAGCACAGATATTTACACAACGACCACAGCCAATACATTTCTTTTGCTTAACTGCAGGTTTGCCATCATTGTGCATTTCCATTTTACCAGCACGAGAGCCGCCACCCATGCCAATATTTTTAATTGCACCACCAAAGCCTGTCATTTCGTGACCCTTAAAGTGAGTCAAGGAAATAACGATATCAGCATCCATCAGAGCGCGACCAATCTTAGCCTCTTTTACAAGCTCGCCATTGCGTACAGGAACGTATGCCTCATCAGTTCCCTTTAAGCCGTCAGCAATAATAACCTGGCAACCAGTAGAAAAAGGAGAAAAACCATTTTCGTAGGCAGTATCCATATGCTCCAATGCATGCTTACGGCTACCAACATACAAGGTGTTGCAGTCAGTCAGGAAGGGACGACCACCTAACTCCTTAACAACATCTGCCACAGCCTTGGCAAAATTAGGACGCAGGTAGGAAATATTACCTAGCTCACCAAAATGCAGCTTAATAGCAACAAACTGTTTTTCAAAATCAATATCACCAATACCAGCCTTTTTAATCAGCTTTTGCAGCTTTTGCGGAATGCTAGAGCCACCATAGGGAGTACGAAAATCTGTGAAATATACCTTTGCCTTTTCCATCATCAATAACCCTCCATTTTATTGAATATACAAAGGTTAACCTTATGGTTAAACCTATATAGACGTAATTATAATAGTCCTGGCAAATATAGTCTGTCCGTATCTACATAAGGAACACCCAGTAAACGCCCAGGAACAAAGCTTCCGTGGCAATCACTGCCACCACTTATCATCAAACCACGCATATGACAGTAATCTACAAGAGCCTTAGTACTTTCCTCGGAATGTCCAGAATGATAGCATTCAAAGCCATCAAAGTGCTCCTCCTCCAGCATATGCAAAACCTTATCTAATCCAGGTCCATGAAAGCCACTAGCTGCATGTGCACATATTGCGACACCACCAGCGCCATGAATAGCAGCAATAACCTCTGCAATGGTTGGAAAAGTAGGAAAACCTAAATCATGCTCAGGAGTAAAAATTCTTTTAAAAAAATCATTTACGCCCGTACACAGACCCTTATCCTCTAAATATGCCAAGGCACGCCAACCACCACGTCGTCTATCATAATCATATGCTGCAAATTCCTTAAGACTTACATCCCAACCATCTCTGGCCAAAAGAGCAATGCTATCGATATCCTTTTGCGCTAAAAGAGCTTCATTATGTGCCATCAGCTCTCCTAGCACCTTATTTTCTACATCAATACCATAGCCCAAAATATGAAAGGATAGCTCCTCCTTAGTAGAGCAAATCTCTGCAGCTGGCAAAAAACTTAAACCAGCAGCAACAGCCAACCGACCGGTTTCCTTAACATTGGCCACACTATCATGGTCAGTTACAGCAATAGCACCCAGTCCTGCCTTTAACGCCTCATCTACCAGCTCCTTGGGAGTCCAGGTTCCATCAGAAGCGGTAGTATGAATGTGTAAATCAGCCCTCATTACGTGCCTCCTTGGCCTTACGCTCTTCACAAACCTTGCAATTATGCTCAGGATCAGGTCCTTGACCAACATTACGCTTACCTAACACAATGCTTAGCAAAAACAATGCTGTACCAGTCAAGATAATAGTACCACCAGGAGCAAGATTAGCATAATATGACAAGGGCAGACCAATAAGTACCGTCAAAATACCATAGGTCATACTTTGCATAATGGTCCCACCAAAGCTACGTGCCGTCTGTAACGCACAGGCTACAGGAATAACTAGCATAGCAGATACTAAAAGCAAACCTACTATACGCATGGATAAAGCTACAGTCAAGGCTGTAAGCAGCGCCAAAAGCAGATTGAGCCGCTCCACTGGTAAGCCTGCAACCTTAGCTGCCTTTTCATCAAAGGTCAGAAACTGCAGATTACGGTAAAACAACACTACAAATATAACAGTACACAAAGCTAGAGCTGCAACAATTAACAAGTCATTAGAGCTAACTGTCATTAGGCTACCAAAAAGAACACTGCCTAAATTAAAGCCACCCTCTTTATTAAGACCGGTAAAAATAGCAGCTAAACCCATACCACTGTAAAAAAAGATAGCCAAAACCATATCAGCCGACTCACTAAGACGTACACGCACACGTTCAATTGCAAGAGCACCGATAATAGTGGCAGCCGCTGCACTTATTACAGGACTATATCCCCACAGTGCA
>USBG01000165.1 GCA_900552855.1 uncultured Phascolarctobacterium sp.
CTCGTAATGTGAAAGCCTATGGCGAGCGCTTGGAAGAGCTGTTTATGAGAAGAGAAGAGTTATTCAAACTTTAGGAGGTATAAAATGCTAACAACTGCTCCACGCGGTACAAAGGATATTATGCCGACAGATGTTAATGCATGGCGTTATCTTGAAGAAACCATGCGTAAAATTTGCGCACAATATGGCTATAAAGAAATTAGAACTCCTGTGTTTGAACACACAGAGCTGTTTCAACGCGGCATTGGTGATACTACTGACGTAGTAGAGAAGGAAATGTACACCTTCACTGACCGCGGTAACCGCAGCATTACTCTGCGTCCCGAAAATACTGCCTCTGCAGTACGTGCTTATGTTGAGCATAAGCTGAGTAAGGATGATGCTGCAACTAAATTTTATTACATTGGACCTATGTTCCGCTATGATCGTCCCCAAGCAGGACGCTTGCGTGAATTCCACCAGTTTGGCATTGAAGCTCTTGGTGTTGTTGGTCCTAATGTGGACGCAGAAATCATTCTTTTGGCTGTTCAGGTTTTACATTCCTTAGGCCTGAAGGATTTAAAGCTAAAGATTAATTCTGTAGGCTGCCCCAACTGCCGTCCTCAGCATCGCGAAAAGCTGCAGGCTTTCTTTAAGCCTAACTTTGATAAGCTGTGCAAGGATTGTCAGGGCCGTTATGACAGAAATCCTCTGCGTCTGTTAGATTGCAAGAATCCTCAATGTCATGAGCTTGGCGTAGGTGCCCCAAGTCTTGAGGAGTGCCTGTGCGATGATTGTAAAGCACATTTTGAAGGATTAAAGGAGCTTTTGACTGCTGCTGGCGTAGAATATGAGGTAGACCATAATCTGGTTCGTGGCCTTGATTACTACACTAAAACAGCTTTTGAAATTCAATATGCTCCGTTAGGTGCACAAAGTGCTGTTTGCGGCGGTGGTCGCTATGACGGCTTAGTACAGGAAATTAGCGGTGATGAGGCAAGACCTGGCATTGGCTTTGCTATGGGTATGGAGCGTGTGCTATTGGCTCTGGAAAAGCAAAATCTGCTGCCTGAGTTTGATGAAAGCATTGATGCCTACGTTGTTTGTCCTAAAAAGGAAAACTTTACTTTGGCATTTAAAACTGCTATTGAGCTGCGCAATGCAGGCTTTAAAGTAGAATATGACTTTAATGGCCGCAGCATGAAGGCTCAAATGAAGCAGGCTAATAAGTTCCATGCTAAACAAGTGTTGATTTTTGGCGAGGACGAGGTTGCTCGTGGTGCTGTTGTTGTTCGCGACATGGCTACCAGTGAACAGCAAGAAATCGCTGTTAATGATATCATCAATTATTTTAATAATCTGTAATTAGAGGTGTGTAAAATGATTAAAGAAAAACGCAGCCATCATTGTGGCGAGCTGACCAAGGAACAAGCAGGCGCACAAGTTGTACTGTGCGGCTGGGTTTCCAAAAGACGCGACCACGGCGGATTAATCTTTATCGACCTGCGTGACCGCAGCGGTATTGTACAAGTTGTAGCTGACCCTGATACTGCAGGCAGCAGCTTCAAAACTGCTGAGGACATTCGTAATGAGTTTGTAATTAAGGTTAACGGCACTGTTCGTCTTCGTGACGAAGCTACCATCAACGAGAACATCGCTACCGGTGCTATTGAAGTTGTAGCTGCTGAAATCGAAGTTCTGAACACTGCTAAAACTCCTCCGTTCTATATCCAAGATGGCATTGATACTGACGAAAACCTGCGTCTGAAATATCGTTATCTGGACCTGCGTCGCCCTGAGATGCAAAAGAACATCATTCTGCGTCATAAAGTAACCAAGCTGATGCGTGACTTCCTGGATAACAACGGCTTCCTGGAGATTGAAACTCCGATGCTGTGCAAGAGCACTCCTGAAGGTGCCCGCGACTATCTGGTTCCTAGCCGTGTAAATCCTGGCAAATTCTATGCTCTTCCCCAATCTCCGCAAATCTTCAAGCAATTGCTGATGGTTTCTGGCTTTGAGCGTTATTTCCAAATTGCACGTTGCTTCCGTGATGAGGACCTGCGTGCTGACCGTCAACCGGAATTTACCCAGCTGGATATGGAAATGTCCTTTGTTGAGGTTGATGACGTTTTAGAGCTGATGGAAGGCCTGATTTCCTACATCTTTGAAGGCGCACTTGGCAAAAAGCTGAACGTTCCCTTCCGTCGTATGACTTGGGATGAAGCTATGGACAAATATGGCAGTGATAAGCCTGACCTGCGCTTTGACATGCCCCTGTACAATGTAAGCGAAGCTATTAAAGGCTGCAGCTTCCAAGTATTCAACAGTGTTGTTGAAAATGGTGGCCAAGTAAAATGTATCAACGTTAAAGGCTATGCAAATATTCCTCGTCGTGAACTGGATGGCTTGGTTAAATTTGTTGGTATTTATGGCGCTAAGGGTATGGCATGGCTGCAATTCCCTGAAGAGGGCGGCGTAAAATCCTCCATTGCTAAATTCTTTACTGATGAAAACATCGAAGCTCTGAAAAAGGCTGCTGAGGTTGAACCTGGCGACTTACTGCTCTTCGTTGCTGATAAACCGTCTGTAGTTGCTCAATCCTTGGGCGCACTGCGTATTGAAATGGCTAAACGTCGTGATTTGATTGACCCCAACGCTCTGAGCTTCCTGTGGGTTGTTGATTTCCCGATGTTTGAGTACAATGAGGAAGAAAAACGCTATGTTGCAATGCACCATCCGTTCACTGCTCCTCGTGATGAAGACCTGCCGCTGCTGGAATCTGATCCTGGCAAGGTATATGCTAAAGCATATGATATGGTTCTTAACGGTACAGAAATCGGTGGTGGCTCTATTCGTATCCATCGTCGTGACGTACAAAAGGCTGTATTCTCTGCTATCGGTCTGTCCGATGAAGAAGCAGCTGCTAAATTTGGCTTCATGATGAATGCGTTCACCTATGGTGCTCCTCCTCATGGTGGTCTGGCATTCGGCTTAGACCGTATGATTATGATTATGGCTCAACGTGATTCTATCCGTGACGTAATCGCATTCCCGAAAACTCAAAGTGCTTCTGACCTGATGACTCAGGCTCCTGACGTTGTTGACGACAAACAACTGCGTGAGCTTCACATCAAGACTAGCCTTTTAGTTAAAAAAGAAAAATAATTGATGTTAAAGTGGACTGTTACAGTAATGTAACGGTCCCTTTTTTCTTTAAAGAAAAAAGAAGAA
>USBG01000166.1 GCA_900552855.1 uncultured Phascolarctobacterium sp.
ATTGATAAAGTGGAGGATGCACTGCTTGTTCCTCAAAATTGTATCCATTGGTCCAGTAAAAAGACCTTTGTAAAGGTTTATAATGAAAAGACTAAGGAAAGCCGTGATGTGGAGGTTACAGTTGGCCTTAGTGATGAAAATGACGTGGTGGTTTCTGCTCCTGAGCTGCAGGAGGGCGATAAGGTTATGGTTCGCAAGGTTGTGGCTAAGCAGGCGGGAATAAAATGGGTCCCCACTGATAAGGGAGGCAGCCATGAATACAGTTATTGAATTAAAGGATATAATGAAGACATATCATATGGGTGATAGCATTGTGCATGCCTTGTTCCATGTGAATGTTGTGATTGAGTTTGGTGAATTTGTAGCTATTATGGGTCCGTCAGGCAGCGGTAAATCTACAATGATGAATATTTTAGGCTGCTTGGACCGTCCTACCTCTGGCGAGTATTTTTTAGATGGCAGAGAAATTGCCGGCTATAATGACGATGAGCTGGCAAGAACACGTAATGCCAAAATTGGCTTTGTGTTCCAAAACTTTAACCTGCTCAATAAGCTGACGGCACAGGCTAATGTGGCTTTGCCCTTAATCTATGCAGGCGTAGGCGAGGAGGAGCGTATGGAGCGTGCCAAAAAGGCGTTGGAGGCAGTTGGTCTGGGAACACGTTTGGAGCATAAGCCTATGGAGATGAGCGGTGGTCAGCGTCAACGTGTGGCTATTGCCAGAGCGCTTATCAATAATCCTGCTATTATTATGGCGGATGAGCCTACAGGTAATTTAGATACTAAGTCCAGCTATGAGATTATGGATATCTTTAAAGGTCTTAATGATAGTGGCAAGACTGTAGTTATGGTTACTCACGAGCCGGATATTGCGGAGCAAACCAAAAGAATTTTGGTAATGCGTGATGGTCAGCTGGTGAGCGATGAAAGGAAGTAGAGCCTTATGCTGAATGAATCAATTAAAATGGCGCTGGAGGGTATGGTTGCCAATAAGCTGCGCACCTTTTTAACGCTTTTGGGCATCATTATCGGCGTAGGCGCTGTAATTGCCATGGTCAGCCTTGGTTTTGGCATGAAGGAAAATATTAAGCAGAATATTTCCAAATTAGGCAGCAATCTGCTGATTATTACTACTGGCGGACGTACTGCCACAGGTGCGCGTCTGGCTGCAGGTGAGGGCACTAAGCTGACCTACGAGGATGCACTGGCTATTGAACGTCAGGTTGCTGATATTTCCGGTATTAGTGCCAGTGTTCAAACAAGCTATCAGCTGGTAGCAGGCAACCAAAACTGGACAAGCCGTGTAGAGGGTACTACTCCTGATAATTTTGTAATTCAAAGCCTGGAGACAGAGGAAGGACGTACCTTTAATGATAAGGATTTAAACAGACGCAGCAGAGTGTGCGTTATTGGTAAAACCGTAGCAGATAATCTTTTCCCTGAGGGTGACCCTGTAGGAAAGATGATACGCATTAAAAAGGCTCCCTTTCAGGTTATTGGCGTTTTAAAGAGCAAGGGTCAAAGTGGTATGGGTATGGACCAGGACGATGTTGTTTATATGCCCCTTACTACTATGCAAAACCGTATGATGGGTATTACCCATGTGCAGCGTATTACGGTGCAGGCTGAAAACGAAAATGTTATAAATCATGTACAGGCAGAGACAGAGCAGGTGCTACGTGTACGCCATAGGATTAAAGATGGCGATTACGATGACTTTACTGTACGCAATATGACTGCTATAATGGATACGATGATGGAAACAGCTAACAGTATTACTATTCTTTTAGGCTGCATTGCAGCTATTAGCTTGTTAGTTGGTGGTATCGGCATTATGAATATTATGCTGGTTTCCGTAACCGAGCGCACCAGAGAAATAGGCATCCGCAAGGCTTTAGGTGCAACCTATAATAATATTCTGCTGCAGTTTTTGATTGAAGCAATGGTTATAGGTATTGTAGGTGGCTCTATGGGCGTAGTATTAGGCGTGGCTGCCTCCTTTGGTATCAGCTATATTGCCGGCTGGAATACGGTTATTTCTGTCTGGGCTATTATTATTGCTGTAGTATTTTCTGTGGGTATTGGTCTATTCTTTGGCATTTATCCTGCCAGAAAGGCTGCTCTTTTGGACCCCATTGATGCACTGAGGTACGAATAAGAAGATTTTATGAACGAAAATAACCAGAACAAACCACAATTTAAAGACTATTACAAGGCCTTCTTAGCTTATTTAAGAAGGCCTAAAACTGTTTTTGATATTAAGGACAGAACAAAGGGAATTATTTTCTTTGGAAGCCTAATAATTCTGCTTCAGAAGGTTGTAGAAATCCTTTCAGATTGATATAATAAAATGATAAAGTAGTTATTTTTAGGAGGCGGGCTGTGAATAGCAAAGGGCTGGGTATAATGGGTGGAACCTTCGACCCCATTCATATTGGACATTTGCAGATAGCTTGTGCTGTAAGTCAGTATCTGGGATTGGAGCAGGTTATGTTTATACCTGCTTATATAGCTCCTCACAAGGTGGGAATGAATTTTGCTCCTGCAGAGGACCGTTATGCTATGACAGAGCTGGCTATTGCACCTTATGAGGGCTTTGTTGTCTCTGATATGGAGCTGAAAAGAAGCGGCGTGTCCTATACAATTGACACTGTAAGACAGCTGGCGGCGGAGCACCCGCAGGAGCAGCTGTACTTTATCATCGGAGCTGATTCTGTAGCACAGCTGCACACCTGGCATAATATCCACGAGCTTTTGGAGCTGGCTATCTTTGTAGCAGCTGGTCGTCCGGGCTATGAGGGTGTTATGGAGGAGGCAGAAAGCCATTTAGGAAGCATTGCCAGAGAGCGTATCATGCTTTTGGATACCCCGGAATTTGATGTTTCCTCAACGGAAATCCGCGGCTGTATTAAGGCTGGATTGCCATTGACAGGCATGGTGCCTATAGAGGTAGAAAACTATATTTACGAGCATGGCTTGTATGGTGCGGGCTCTTGTGAAAAAGATGCTTAATGAGAGTAAGGCACTGGTTTAGTGTAAAACGAAAGTTGGCGAGATATAATGAAGCTAGAGGAAATGAAGGAGCTTTTAGGTAAGTCCATACCGCCTAAACGCTTCAAGCATTCAATAGCGGTTTATGAAACAGCTTTGGAGCTGGCCAAGGCGCACAAGCTTCCCTTGGAAAGAGTTGCCGTATCCGCA
>USBG01000167.1 GCA_900552855.1 uncultured Phascolarctobacterium sp.
CCACCTGCCTCGTTGCCCATAACAAAGGCTATGCGACCACCTAAATCTGCCTTGTACAGATTGTCAGCACCCTCCAGGCTGGTTACTAAAAGCTCATAGCCAGCGTCCTTAGCCTCAGCAATAAATTTGTCCTCTGCCACACCGCTCACTACGGGCACATGGAACAAGGAGCCCATGGAGGAGCGTACTGTCTTAGGAGCATAAATATCTACACAGCCCTTCAAAAGCACTACGCCACCAATGCCAGCTGCATCTGCAGTACGAAGCATGGTTCCCAAATTGCCTGGGTCGCCTACTCTGTCTAAAACTAACAGCATCTCTCCCTTGGACAACAGCTTATCCAAGGTTACATCCTGCACTTTGCACACAGCAATAATTCCCTGGGGAGTATCTGTATCTGCAATTTTTTTCATTACAGCATCACTTACGCAATACAGCTTTAGCTGCTGAGCTGCAGCCTCCTCCAGTACACAGCGGGTACGGTCATCATCTATAGCAGTATAAAAAATGCTAACCACCGTTTTAGAGTGCACCGCCTCCTCCACAGTGCGCAAGCCCTCTGCCAAAAACAGTCCCTGCTGTTGTCTATATTTTTTCTGCTTTAACTCAGCCGCAGCCTTAACCTGCGGATTTTGTAAGCCAGTTAATTCCATGTATACTCTCCCATCTTTTGTTCATCTTAAAAATCTACACCCATATCCTTGACGCCTGTATGAGTGCCAACCACGATAATTTTATCGCCCGGCTGGAAGATTTCGTGAGCGTGTGGGTTAACCATGGTCTGCCCATCACGCTTAATTGCCACTACGTTTACATTATATAGCTTTCTTAAATTAGCTTCAATAAGATTTTTTCCGTGCAGCTCCTCAGGAACAGCAATACTCATAACGCTAATCTCATCAGACAGCTCAATATAGTCCATTACGCTGCTAGAAACCAGGTTGTGAGCAACACGCTTACCCATATCCTTTTCCGCATAAATAACCTTGTCCGCGCCCAGCTTCATCAGCATAGCGCCGTGCAAATCATTTAAGGCCTTGGACACAACAAAGGGAATACCCTTTTCCTTTAAAAGCATTGTGCACATCAAATTGCGCTCCATATTGCCAATAGCCACTACTGCCACGTCAATATCCTGCAAGGCCAGGGAGTTTAGATTTTTCTCCACAGATGCATCAGCACAAATAATATAGGACAGCTGAGTGCTTAAATCCTGCACTATTTCATCATCACTATCTATTGCCAAAACATCAAAACCCATCTTTTCTAAGGTAATTGCTACACTGCTGCCAAAAAGGCCCAAGCCTGCCACCAAAAACTGCTTCTTCTTAGTTTTACTATCAAATAAACCCATATTTTTACCTCACTAACCTATAAAAATATTTTCTGACGGATAGCGTATATTATCAATTTTCTTGTTAAAGAAGGATAAGCTAAAGGTCAAAATACCAATTCTACCAATAAACATGGTAGCAATCAGCACCAGCTTGCACAAGCCGTTCCACTCCGTAGTGATGCCCACGCCCAGGCCAACCGTACCAAAGGCAGAAAAAAGCTCAAAGGCAATTAAATGTACCGGATGGTTGCTGGTATCTAAGCACAGAAGCAAAAACATTGCCAAAACAAGCCACAAGCATCCTAAAACAAAGACGCTAGTGCTTTTGGTAACAATAGATTGGTCTATACGCCTTTTAAAGATTACTACTTCCTTTTTATCCCTTAACAGTGATAAGGTGGACAGCCAAATTACAGCCATGGTAGTTGTTTTAATACCGCCACCGGTGGAGTTAGGAGATGCACCAATAAACATCAAGCAAGCCATTACAAACATGCCTGGCAGCTGCATTGCACCTATATCAATAGTATTAAAGCCTGCAGTTCTGGAAGAAACAGACTGAAAGCAGGATGCCAATAGCTTTTCACCCAGTCCTAAACCGCCTAAGGTCAGTGGATTGTCCATCTCTGAAAAAAAGATAAACAATGTACCAAAAACAATAAGTGCTGTATTAACGCTTAAAACAATCTTAGTGTGCAGGCTATAATCACGCCATTTACGGATATGGATAACCTCACCAATGACGGAAAAGCCTATACCGCCAAGAATAATCAGCGTCATCAGTACCAAGTTAATAACAATGTCACCACGATAATTAACAAAGCTGGTAAAATCGCCTAAAAGGTCAAAGCCTGCATTACAAAAAGCAGAAACAGAATGCCAATAGCCCCAGTAAATAGCCTCTACACCATAGTCGTCATAAAAATACCAAGCTAAAATCGTGCCAAAAATAAACTCGATAAACAGGGTATACTTAATAATCTTAGCAGTAATCTTTTCAATCTCTGCAGAATTATCCTGATTTAAAGCATCCTGCATCAAGAAGCGCTGCTTCATCTTCATGCGCCTACCAATGCCGACACTGAGCAAGGTGGTGATGGTCATAATGCCTAAGCCGCCAATTTGGATTAAAATTATTATTACCGTTTTACCAAATAATGAAAAATGCTTGCCAGTGTCTAAAACTGCCAGTCCTGTTACGCAGGAGGCAGAGGTTGCAGTAAACAAGGCATCTATCAGCGATGTCCACTGTCCATTTTGACTAGAAATTGGCAGCATCAGCAAAAACGTGCCTACTAGTATTAAGCCAATAAAGCTTGATGCTATGGAAAAGCTGCTATTTAAACTAGGAATAGCATTACGTACTCTAAGCCATATTTTATATATCATTGAGCATACCTCGCAAAATAAACCTTTTTATTCGTATCAAACCTGCTATAGGCTCAATTATACCATACTCTACTCTATGGCGAAGATAACTTTACTTAAATTATGTATGCGTAATAGTAAAGAAAAAAGTCAAGATAATTACACTAACAATAATTGATGCTGAATTAGCAAAGCCTGCTAAAGGAACATTTCCTCCCAGCTTTTCTAAATAAATAGGCCCAACTGCTGTAGACGGCGCCAAAAAGGCAGCGGCCACAACCTTATTAACATCTGGAGAAAATGGTCCAAAAAAGAAAAATATTGCTGATAATGCAATTCCTACAAGATAACGGAAGCCTAAAACCTCTTTGATATAGCTAAGAGCTTTTTTATCAAGATTTATTTCAAACATCATACCAATCATGAGCATTGCCAAGAATCCGTTGGCATTGCCTACAAAGCTCGTTACGGAAATCAGCGCCTCCG
>USBG01000168.1 GCA_900552855.1 uncultured Phascolarctobacterium sp.
GTAACTCCAAAGTTTTTTCTTGGTATCCAGGAAGATAATATAGAAAAATTAAGTTATTGCTATGCTGCAATTATCATGGCATCACAAAAACACAATATTACTTCTATTGCAATACCATGCTTAGGAATAGGTCATCATGGATGGCCTTTAAGATTGGGCACATCTATAGCAGTAGATACACTTATATGGTCTTCTAAAAATATTAATAAAAATCTAAATGTCATCTTTTGTTGCTATAACAAAGAGCAGCTATGCTGTTATCAAGATATTCTGCTCAATTCAGATATAAAAGTGAATGATAATATTCATAATTAATCCATAAATTCCCATACTGGTTTCTGATTTCCAATTATAGTGGACCTAAGCAAATATAGTATTCATAAAACTATACATTTGTTTGACGAAAACAGTTTTATTTGCTATAATGATACTAGCTAGATTTATATTTTGATTGGAGGCTATAATTATGGGACGTAGAAAAGCTCTCCCCCCTGATTTTGATGGAGTTTATACAGAAGATATGCTCTCTGAGCGTCAGCGTCATATTTTGCAGTTTGTTCGTCATTTTATTAGTAAAAGAGGTTATCCACCTGCAGTTCGTGAAATTGGTGCTGCAGTTGGTTTATCTTCCAGTGCAAGTGTTCATAATCATCTAAAAAAATTGCAAGAATTAGGCTTTATCCAACGTGATGCAGCTAAGCCTCGTGCTTTAGAGCTTATGTCCGATAGTGATGCTTGGAGAAATAAAATGCTTGTTCCCGTACCCTTAGTTGGTAAGGTTACAGCTGGTGTACCCATTCTTGCTGTTGAAAATGTTGAAGAAACATATCCTATTCCTCGTGACCTTTTAGGTTGTGATGAAGATGTGTTTATGTTATCTGTATCTGGCGATAGCATGATTAATGCAGGCATATTAGATCATGACTATATCATTGCTCGTAAACAGAACTTTGCTAACAATGGTGATATTGTTGTTGCCTTGATTGATGGTGAAGAAACTACTGTAAAACGCTACTTTAGAGATATTCGTAGCATTCGTTTGCAGCCGGAAAATGATAAATATCAGCCAATTTTAGGTTCTGATAACATTCAAGTACTTGGCAAAGTAATTTCTGTATTCAGAATGTTATAACTATGTTAAGTGTCATAATGACATATTAATAATGCCGTTATGATGTCAATTTTAAATAAATACTAAACTTTAGGAGCTATTATGAATGAAAAATTTCATTAATAGCTCTTTTTTTATTAAATATTCTTTTAGGTTTAATACTGTTCGTGCTACGAATGCTTGTCTTTGTGGATATTTAGGTTATTTATATTTATGATATTGGATGAAAAATAAATTAGCCGTCAGTCTCCCTTGCTGTGAGGAAACTGACGGCTATGCTTTGGAATTATGCGTTTAAGATGTTATTAAATTTATCTTTATTTGCTTCGATAGATTGTTTTCCACCTACTACACAAATGTAACCATCACTAAGCATATCACGTACTACTTTAGATGATGCCTGAAGGTCTTCATTAGTAACATCAAGTACCTCGTTACGAATGCGTTGACGCAGTTCAGTAGATGTATTCTTTAAGAAAAGAGTATTAGCTAAATCTACTTTCATGGTATTAGTCAGAGGAATATCCATACCACTTATTGTACCAATAACGTATTTATCAAGCTCACGTGCGGGTAAAGCAAGGTTTTCAAGCCATGTGGGAAGCTCTTTATATGCTTCTAAGGATTTTTCTAGCTGTGGATCACGATAAGAAGCAAATACGCCAAGACCATTGAGCTCAAAACGTGCAGTTGCGCCATAAGCACCACCTTGAATACGAATTTTGGTCCACAAGTATTCGTAACGGAGCATAGTTTCTAGAACCTTCATGGCACCAACATATTTGTGTCCATACTTTGCAAAATTGCCACCTGCAGCAACATATTGTACTTTACCTGCTGTAGTAATACCTTCATTAAGACCAGGAGCAGAAAGAAGCTCCGGCTTTTTAGCAATGATAGCATCAGGAAGCTTATCAGCAAAATTAAGGCATGCTGTTCTTAGAAGCTCCTTATCTTCCTCATCACAGGAATATGTTAAAACATAGCGGCTTTTTTGGAAGAATACCTTGATAAGCTGTTGCAGTTCAGCCAGTACCTCCCTACCCTGCTCATCAAAATTATCAACTAAAGCCTTTAGATATTGATAATAGCTAAATTGGTCCTGTTCATTAACTCTAGGACCAGCTGCACAATAGGAATATAATCTGGAAATAGCTACATTTTGACCTTTATTGAAGAAGCTGTTATCCCAATCTGTTTTAATTTCAGATAAAAGTTCGTGGAAACGTTCAATATTGTCTAACTTACTTTCTAAAGCAACAGCTTCAAGAATATCGTACATTTTATCAAGATTTTCCATCATCGTTTTGCTCTTCATAGAGAAGTAAATGCGATAATCATCAGCATCTTCTGCAGCAGATACAGCACGTACATTAAAAGAAACGCCACCAGTGTACATAATGCTATTCGTTGCAATTTCTTGGTAAGTGTATCTCTTTGTATCAAACTTGCCAAGTACATCAGTTAACAGGAAGCAGAGCTTTAGTTTGTCAGTGGGTACTGAGGTAATATCAAAATTCCAAGTAGCATAGGCAATTTTGTTGGTAACTGCAGGAACAAATACCAAGGAATTACCATCTAACTCTTCCTCTTGTGTAGGAACTACTTCAACATCACGACGAATATCGCTTCTTTGCAGTAATGGAATTGTTGCTCTTGCTTCTTCGCTATCAGGTTCTGCCTGCAGACGATGTAATTCCGCACATTCAGCAACGTATTTTTCCACTTCATCTTGGGTCATACTAGCCTTTATTTTAGCCATTTTCTCTGCTTCTATAGCTAAATCAGCTTCTTCTTTACCCGGCTGCGGCTTGAGAGTAACAATAACCTTATGAGTATTGTCTAACAAGTAATTTTCTATCAGACTTTCAAAGTATCGCTTATCAAGACCTTCACGGAGTTTTTTGAGGGTTTCATAGCCGCGTAGGCAATTAATAGGATTACCACCATAAATCCAAGAATCAAGTATTCCTAAACCATAAATCAGTCCTTTAGGATATACGCTGAAGTCAGATTCACGCAGTTTAAACTCCAATGCATTAAGTGATGCTTCAAGAAGCTTTCTATCAAGGCCATTA
>USBG01000169.1 GCA_900552855.1 uncultured Phascolarctobacterium sp.
TTGATGGTATTTGCAACATTTTAATTTCTAAAATGGGTATGCTGTTTTTGCCAGCAGGTATTAGCGTTATGCTTTATGCTGATGTCATCATGGCAGAATTTACAGCAATTTCTGTTACTATCATAGTTTGCAGTACAGCTGTACTTATAACCACTGCTTTGCTGCTGCAGTCTATGCTAAAAAAACAGGAGGTGAAATAAAATGTTTCCAGAAGCTCTTTTAACCTCACCTCTCTTTGGCATTGGACTTACTGTAATCCTTTACAGTATCAGTGAAATCATTGTGGAAAGACTTAATTTAACTATTGTTCCACCCTTTGTTATTGCCTGTCCTGCCATCATTGGTATATTAGCCTTTGCTCCAGGAGTAACCTACGAGCAATATGCCTCTGGCGCTGAGTTTATCAACTTTCTTTTAGGACCAGCAACTATTGCTTTGGCACTACCGCTTTACCGTAATCGCAAAATGATCCTCAAAGAAGCACTCCCTATAGGCTTAGGCGTTACTGTCGCTAGTGCTGTAGCCATTATCGTAGCATACTTCTGTGGTAAAGCACTTGGTGCCAGTGAACCCGTACTGATTTCTCTTATTCCCAAATCAGTAACCACTCCAATCGCCATAGATATTGCCAAAACACTTGGTGGTATTCCCGCTTTAACTACAGCTGCTGTAATCATAACTGGAATGCTTGGCGCAACCTTCAATCATAAGCTTTTAAAGCTATTTGGTGTCAACAACGATTTGGCCTGCGGTCTTGCTATTGGTGCCTCCAGCCATGGTTTGGGTACTAGCGCCTGCGCTACAGTAAGCCCCATCCAGCTGGCCATTGGTGGTGTCGCTATTGCCCTGACAGGTATTGTCACCTCTATTTTAGCACCTATTATGCTGCCAATCTTAAAGGCTATTTGGTAAAAAACATATAAAAACTAATCCCTCCTGTAGGTAAAATCAAACGATTACACCTACGGGAGGGATTTTTTCATGCGATTAACATTTTATGAACTTTTCCATAGTTGCACAATCTGAGCATAGATATTGATATTGTGGCATTCCATCAAGGCTTTTAACCTTTACTTGCTTCAGCTCTGCCTATTGATGGCAACGCTCACATACGCCGTGCCTGCTGCCACTAACAGCAGCAACTAAATTACTCAGCTTCATATAACGTCACACTCCTAAAAGACGCATTAGTTATTGATAGCTCCAAAAAACTTAGCAACCCATTCTACATCTACAATAGCGTTAGAATCCTCGTGCAAATCGCCCAACTTTTCATGATAAGCATGCATCAGCTCATGATACATACCATCATCTACCAAGCCAATCTTCAGCAGCTTGCCCTTTTGATAAAACTCCATACGTTTTTCGCCATTCTCACCTAAGCTGAAAAGAATTTCATCAGGCTCCATATCAGGGAATTCATTGGTAAGCTGTTCATAGTACAGGCATTTAATGATTTCGATAATTCTATCATCTAAATCATTTTCAAAAATCAAGGCCTTTTCACGCAGAGAATTTTGTGTAGTAACAATACGATAAATATAGCTTGCCATCATCTTGTTAAAGGCCTCTGCATTTTTACCAGCCATTTCACTAGCAATATTCATCGCAACATCAAAATCCTTTTCACAACTAGCGTAATTAACCATAACACCCTTTTCCATATTATGGTACAGCATGCTGTAATTTAAGCGTGATTCATAACCACATTTAGGACATTTAAAGGAAAAAAGCGAACCATTCAGCAGCTCTGCCTTCTTCTCAGGATTAACCTCTGTATTTAGGCTGCTCCATAAAGTAGCCTTGGTTACTTGACCACATTCAGGACACTTTACGTCAACCTGTTTTTCCATACTCATCAAACATCGCTCCTCATCAAAAAATTATAAATATTGAAATCATTATATCATATACAGCTTTTACACCCAAAAGCTTTTTCTAAAAGGCAATAAAGTCAGAAATTTTTCGCCAATGAAACCAAAATTTTTGTAACATCTATAGCATATGTAGCTAAATAACAGCATTACGGCGCTCTATACAGCTTGCTTATTAATCTATCATATACAGTCTGCTCCATCAGGCTAAAGCACCTTAGAATTTATAAACATGCTTTGTAGCTACAAATGATTAATCATACCTCTAAGTTCTGTAAAAAGTACGCTAGCCTTATCAGACGGATAAACCTTGCAGGGAAGTGCACGCAAATCATCCACACGCCAACCTTTGTTCTCCTCTGCCAATTTAATCAAAGCCTCATCCAAATCCTTAGCCACGACTATGGCAATAGCATCAAGATAAAATTCACTATTAATACACGGCTCTTCAATCATACTGTGACTATGATATGTTTTATTGTGTCTCCATACATAAATGTTCATACCAACACCTCCTAGGCAGCTCAACTGCAAATATCTATATGTTTATAATTCGCTAACACATCTGCTTTCACCTTTATCGCAGCAAATAAAAATTCCCTCCCTACCACAGATATGGTAAGGAGGGAATGGTAAAATGCCACAAATTTGATGCGGAGCGACAGCGGCATACTAACAGTACGTCTAGGAGCCTTGACATCGCAGACAGTGCATTATATTGTGCCTATTTATTAAAAAGGGAATTTACATAATTAACAGCACTAACAGCATTAGGCGCATAACCATCTGCATCAATAGTTTTTGCATACTCTTCAGTTAAAACAGCACCACCAACAACAACCTTGCAGCCAGTTTCTTTACGAAGCTCGGCAATGGTTTCAGCCATTGCACCAACAGTTGTTGTCATAAGAGCAGACAAGCCCACTACCTGTGCACCTGTTTCTTTAGCTGCTTCTACTACCTTAGCAACAGGAACATCCTTGCCCAGGTCTATTACACGATAACCATAATTTTCCAAAAGCACTTTGACGATATTCTTACCAATATCGTGAATATCACCATGAACGGTAGCAATAATAACTGTTTCACCCTGTGCATCACCTGTTCCTACAGCCTCACGAATAACATCAAAGGCGGCCTTAGCAGCATCTGCACTCATAAGCAGCTGTGGCAGGAAAAGAGTTTTATTTTCAAAGCCCTGACCAACATAATCTAATGCAGGAATCATATATTTATTAATTACATCAAGTGGCTTTTCAGTCTCCAAGGCTACGGCAG
>USBG01000170.1 GCA_900552855.1 uncultured Phascolarctobacterium sp.
TCCTGTCCAGCTACAAGAGCAAGTTCGAGCTGGCCTTCATCCACCAGTCTGCCCCTGGCATCATGGTCAACGTCCGTGGTGACAACATCGGCAACATCATCTCCGACAACCACTACACCATGGCTAAGGCTAAGCTGAACAAGGAGCTGGACCGCTTGCTGAAAATGCAGCCAATGGCTCCTGAGGGTGCTGTAGTTCGTAGCTATGTGGATGCTTTGCTTGCTTTGCCTTGGGGAAAATTTACTCAGGACAATTTTGACTTAGATAAAGCTAAGAAAATTCTTGACCGTGAGCATTATGGATTAAAAAAGATTAAGGAGCGTATTTTAGAGTATTTGGCAGTTCGTAGCTTAGCTGATACTACTAAGGGTCCCATCCTTTGTCTTGTTGGTCCTCCAGGTGTTGGTAAAACTAGCTTGGCACAAAGTGTAGCACATGCTATTGATAGAAAGTTTACTCGTCTTTCTTTAGGTGGCGTGCGCGATGAGGCTGAGATTCGTGGTCATCGTCGTACATATATTGGCGCTATTCCTGGTCGTATTATTCACGGTATGCAAACCTGTGAATGCATGAACCCTGTATTCCTGTTGGATGAGATTGATAAGATGGCTTCTGATTTCCGTGGTGATCCGGCCTCTGCACTTTTAGAGGCTCTTGATCCGGAGCAGAATCATGCCTTTAGTGACCATTTTATTGAATTCCCCTTTGACTTATCCCATGTTTTCTGGATTGTAACTGCCAACACAACTGAAACCATTCCTGCAGCCTTGCTGGACAGAATGGAGGTAATTCAGCTGAGCAGCTATACTGAGGAGGAAAAGCTGCAGATTTCCAAGCTGCATCTTGTTCCTAAAGAAAAGAAGCAGAATGGTTTAGATAAATACAAGGTCTCCTTTAGTGAGAAGGCGTTAAAACGCGTTATCCGTGACTATACAAGAGAGGCTGGCGTACGCAATTTGGAGCGTACCATCGGTACTGTATGCCGTAAGATTGCCTTTAAGATTGTTAAGGGTGAAAGCAAATCTGCTCAGGTTACAGAAAAGAATCTGGAAAAATACCTGGGACCAGTTAAGTTCTTGGAAGAGGATATTGATATCAGCGCAGCTGTAGGCTCCTGTAATGGTCTGGCATGGACCAGTGTAGGTGGCGAGCTGCTTAAGGTTGAGGTAGTTACCTATAAAGGCAAGGGTCAGCTTACCCTTACAGGTCAGCTTGGCGATGTAATGAAGGAATCTGCTCAGGCAGGCTTTACCTTTATACGCAGTCGTGCTAAGGAGCTGGGTGTTCCTGAGGATTTTGCTGAAAAAATGGATATGCATATCCATCTGCCAGAGGGTGCTGTTCCTAAGGATGGTCCTTCTGCAGGCGTTACTATGATTACAGCTATGGTTTCTGCTCTTAGTGGACGTAAGGTGAAAGAAAAGCTGGCTATGACAGGCGAGATTACTCTTTCCGGACGTGTTCTGCCTGTTGGCGGCATTAAAGAAAAAATGCTGGCAGCTTATCGCTATGGCGTAAAAACCATCATTCTGCCGCGTCGCAATATGCAGGATTTGGACGAGCTGCCAGAGTCCGTACGTGAGGAAATGGAATTCCATCCTGTACGTCATGTGGACGAGGTTTTAGAGTTAGCATTGGAGGCTAAGAATGAGTAAGGAGAATTGGGATATTATCCATGCAAAATACGTTGCTTCTGCTGTACGTGCAGACCAATATCCGCAGGAGAAGCTAATTGAGGCTGCCTTTATTGGACGCAGTAATGTAGGTAAATCCTCTTTAATTAATTCTCTCTGTCGTCGTAACGGTCTGGCACGTGTTAGTTCTACACCTGGTAAAACACAGACTATTAATTACTATGAGCTAGAGGCTAAGCGTACTGTGGAAGAGGCTGAGGAAAGAGCATCCTTCTATTTGGTTGACCTTCCTGGTTATGGCTTTGCTAAAACTAATCATAATAATAAGGAGCTGTGGTCTGGCTTTATCAGCAAATACCTATCTGGCAGTGAAAACCTGGCCATTGTTTGCCAGCTTATTGATATTCGCCATAAGCCCATGGAGAGTGATTTGGAATGCTTCCGTTGGCTAAAGAACTGTGGTCTAAAAGTGATGGTTGTTTTGACAAAGTCTGACAAGCTTTCCAAGAATGCGGCTATGTCTCAAAAGGCTATGTTTAAGCGTGAATTAGGCCTTAAGGAGCACGAAATTATTACTTATACATCTTCTCAGCACACTAATCGCGGTGAGCTTATTGCTCGTATTATGCAGGCGTTGGAAGATAATTAATTTTACATTTATATTAGCGCTTGCAGACGGTATATCTGTATGCAGCGCTATATTTTTACAAGCATAGGGACATAAAAAGTCCATACTGGACAAAAGTGTCATATGGTGCTATAATCTAGCCATAGGTTAAATTTATGTAAAATATTCAGAAGGGATGAAGCAGAATGGATTGGGATAAATTTTTTAAATCTTTGTTCAATACTAATATTTACTTGTTCCACTAAGCTGGCAAGGTTATACATAAAAAATATTCAGAAGGGAGAAGCAAAATGGATTGGGATAAATTCTTTAAAGCTTTGTTCAACACTAATATTTATTTGTTTCACTAAGCTGACAGGTATTTTGTACTGCTATGAAGTGATGCAGATAACCATGATATAGGATAAATTTTTTAAAGCTCTTTGTAATACTAATTTTTATTTACTGCACTAATATAGTAGCCAGTGAACAATTGAAGGAAAGGAAGTATAATCATGACTTGGGATAAATTTTTCGCAGCATTATGCAATACTCGCTTTTATTTAATGCACTAATTTTAGCAAAAATATCTATAAATTAGTTATAAATACCTAAATGTAAAAGAGGTTATAATGAAAAATAAAGTGAATATTTAAAGGCACTTCTACAGTAGTAGTAAGTGCCTTTTGCCTTTATATAGAAGGGTATTGAGGTTGTTTTGATATTCTGAATAAAAGACTAATAGTAATGATTATCGAATAAAATTTTTAGAGAAATTTATCATAAAAGTATTGACATTCTTAATGATAACAAGTATAATTAGTTCAACAAATCAATATTTCGTATAGAAATCCAAATGGTGAAAATCCATGTGGTCCCGCCGCTG
>USBG01000171.1 GCA_900552855.1 uncultured Phascolarctobacterium sp.
TGATAAGGTGCAGCCAGTACCATGAGTATTTTTAGTATTTATACGCTCACCACTAAACCATTTTTCAGTAATACCATCAAAAAGCAAATCATCTGCCGCATCGTCAAGATGTCCACCTTTGACCAATACAGCTTTGCAGCCCAAAGAGATAATTTTTTCTGCCACCGGGCGCATTTCATCCTTATTAGTAACCTTCATACCACTAATAGCTTCCGCCTCTGGAAGATTAGGAGTAAGAAGTGTTGCCAATGGTAAAAGCTCCTTAATAAGGGTATCACAGGCATCTGGAGCTAACAAAGGGTAACCGCTTTTAGAAATCATTACAGGGTCTACAACAATGATGTTTGGAGCATATTTACGTAAGCATTCTGCAATGGTGTGGATGATTTCCGGATGTGAAACCATGCCAATCTTAACTGCATCTACACGGATATCATCAAAAACAGCTTCTATTTGTGCCTTTACAATATCACAGTCTATGTCCTGCACCTTAGTAACTCCACATGTATTTTGCGCAGTCACCGCAGTAATAACACTCATACCAAAGGTGCCATGAGCAGCAAAGGTTTTCAAATCTGCTTGAATACCAGCACCGCCGCTACTGTCACTTCCAGCAATTGTTAATAAGTGCTTCATATTAATCACCTATTCCTCTATAACAAAAATAGACTGGAGCCGCATGCAGCTCCAGTCCTTACATAGCTATATTACAGCACTGCTTTAACCTTTGCTACCAGATTATCTACAGTAAAGCCATATTTTTCCATCAGAACATCGCCAGGTGCAGAAGCGCCAAAGGTGGTGATGCCTAAAACATTTTGCTCATTGCCAGTGTAACGACCCCAACCATAGGGAACGCCAGCCTCAACAGCAAATTTAGTTACACCTGCAGGCAGAACACTTGCTTTGTATTCTTCACTTTGAGCATCAAATACATCCCAGCTAGGCATGGATACTACGCTAGCATCAATACCCTCTTCAGCCAGTTGTTTTTGTGCTGCCAAAGCCAGATGAACCTCGCTACCGGTACCGATAAGAACAACCTTAGCTTCAGACTTAGCCGGGCTCAGAACATAGCCACCATGAACAGCGCCATGAGCTACAACATCTTCATAATCATGCAGAACATTCAGCTTTTGACGGCTCAGAAGCAGGCAGGTCGGTTTCTTGGTTTGCAGGCAAGCAGCTTGCCATGCAACAGCAGTTTCCAAAGCATCAGCAGGACGGAATACGCTTACATTAGGAATCATGCGCAATGCCATAGTAGTTTCAATAGGTTGGTGAGTAGGACCATCCTCGCCTAAAGCAATGCTGTCATGAGTCAGTACAAATACGGATTGAATACCCATCAGAGCAGCCATACGAATGGTAGGACGCATAAAGTCTGCAAATACCAGGAAGGTACCACCAAAGGGAATGAAGCCACCATGCAGAGCCATACCATTGAGAACGGTACCCATAGCATGCTCGCGAACACCAAAGTGGATGTTACGGCCTTTACGGTCAACTTGAGAAAAGAAGCCGCCAGTTTTCATGATAGTTTTATTAGAAGGACCTAAGTCTGCACTACCACCAACAAGTGCCGGCAATTGAGCAGCTAAAACTTGGATAACATCACCAGATGCCTCACGAGTTGCGTTTTTAGCAGTATCCTTGAAAATAGAGGTCAAAGCAGACAGGTTAACCATCATATGACCTTCAATACGGTCTTGCAGTTCCTTTGCCAGTTCAGGATATACCATTTTGTAATCTTCAAACAGTGCATTCCAAGAAGCTTCAGCATCAGCGCAAGCCGGCAGCTTAGCATCAAAATGCTCTTTTACCTCTGCAGGTACGTGGAACATTTCTTCAGTCCAGCCAGCTTTTTCCTTGGTAGCCTTCAGTGCGTCTGCACCAAGGGGTTCACCATGACAGGAGGGGCTGTCCTGTTTGGGGCTGCCAAAGCCAATGTGAGTACGAACAATAATCAAGGAAGGTTGAGTGGTATTAGCTTTAGCCTCTTCAACAGCTGCAGCCATAGCATCAACATCTTCGCTGTCAGCTACGCGCAGTACTTGCCAGCCATAGGCTTTAAAGCGCATTTCAACATCCTCAGTGAAAGCAATATCAGTATTACCTTCAATGGTAATTTTATTATCATCATAGAGATAAATCAACTGCCCAAGGTACCAGCTAAAGAAGCAGCCTCAGAAGCCACACCCTCCATCAGGTCACCATCAGAGGTCAAGCCAAAGGTATAGTGATCAACTACGTTGAAATCAGGCTTGTTGTAGGTTGCAGCCAGCATTGCTTCTGCAATAGCAAAGCCAACACCCATGGAGAAGCCATGACCCAAAGGACCGGTAGAAACATCAACACCAGGAGTCATACCATATTCAGGATGACCAGGAGTTTTGCTTTCCCATTGACGGAAATTCTTCAAATCATCAATAGTCAGGTCATAACCAGCCAGGTGCAGCATAGCATAGAGCAGTGCACTGCCATGACCAGGAGATAAAATAAAACGGTCACGATTGAACCAGTTAGGATTAACAGGATTGTAGTTCATAAAACGATCCCACAAAGTATACATCAAAGGTGCAGTACCTAAAGGGAAGCCAGGATGACCGGATTTAGCCTTCTCTACTTGGTCAGCAGCCAGGAAACGCAATGTGTTTACGCAAGCTTGGTCGATTTTTTGCATCTAGAAAACCTCCAATTGTTAATTATATTACTAAATTTATTATAACATATTTACGTTCAATGTCTACATTTGACTACACTATTTTTATATAATTGACCCATTGTCGGACATATATAGTCCCTCCATTACATATTATATATAAAAAGAGCTGTCCTCTGCCAAAAAAGACAAAGGTCAGCTCTACACTTTATTATTTATTTTTCAAATAGAAGTTCCAGCTATCACGGCACATATCCTCAACATTTTTCTCTGCACGCCAGCCCAACTCTTTAAATGCCTTATCAGCATTAGCATAGCATTCAGGAATATCACCTGCACGACGTGGAGCAACTACATATGGAACCTCAACATTATTAACCTTTTTGAAGGTTTCAACTAAATCCAGTACACTGGACCCCTTACCAGTGCCTAAGTTATAAA
>USBG01000172.1 GCA_900552855.1 uncultured Phascolarctobacterium sp.
TGCTTCCGTTATGATGCCTATATTGAGGAGCATTATCATTTGCAATGTGAAAAATGTGGTGAGCTTTATGATGTAGAGCTGCCTGGCAGTGCTAGAGAGCTTACTGCCATGGTTGAAGCAGAAAGTGGCTTTGAAGTAAATAGTCGTCAGTTCTATTTCTTTGGCGTATGTCAAAAGTGCCGCGGTACACATTAATTTAGTAGTTGAGAGGTGTATTGACTAAAAGTCAGTACACCTTTCTTTTTTATAGGCTTATTGTTTTCTAATTTGCCACAATAAAAATGTTAAAATTTGCTATAATTATGTTATTGAATGATGGGAGATTTTTATAAATGAGTGATTTTAAGGTGGCTATGCTTGCCAGTGGCAGCAAGGGGAACGCTGCTCTTATAGGTACGGACAGCCAAAGATTTTTAGTTGATATGGGTATTAGTTGCAGAGCCTTGGTTAACAAGCTGAAGGAGGTTGATTGCCAGCCTCAGGATTTGTCAGGTATTTTTATTACCCATGAACACATAGACCATGTTAAAGGTCTTGTAACATTTCTAAAAAAATATCAGGTGCCTGTATATACCAGTGAAAAGACTTGGAAGGCAATATTAACGAAGTATAATAATTTAGAAAGACGCAGTCTACAAATCATCAGCAGTAGCATTATATGTGGAGATGTTGAGGTACGCAGCTTTCCTATTCCTCATGATGCTATTGACCCTCATGGCTACGTTTTTATCCAGCGTAGCACAGGAGCGCGCTGCACCTACCTAACTGATACTGGATTTCCTACAGATTTGGCAAGGGAAGCCGCTGACGGGGCACAAACACTTATTTTAGAGGCTAATCATGATATAGAAATGCTAAAGAATGGCAATTATCCATATATGCTTAAGCAGAGAATATTGGGTACAAGAGGTCATTTATCTAACAATAGTGCAGGCTGGTTGCTTACTCAGCTGAGAAAAATGCCAGAGCATGTAATTCTAGCTCATTTAAGCCAGGAAAATAATTTGCCATCATTGGCTCTTAAAACAGTGCAGCAAAACCTTGAAGAGGCGCGTCTTTTAGATAAAACTCAACTCCTTGTTGCTTCTCAGGAACGAATTGTTGCTAATTATAAGTCCATTCAGCCTGTTATTTTTTTATAAAGCTAATAAATTAAGAAATTTTATTTGAGGTGAACAGTATGAGAAAAACTATCTGGAAAAAAACAGCTAATATTCTCTTGTGTGGCGTTATTGGTGCCACTATTCTTATTGCCGGCTGTGGTGATAAAAAGACTGAGGCCGTTCAGCCTGCAGCTAAGGTGGAGCAGCAGCTGAGTTCTGCTCGCAATACTCCTATTGTAGCTGCTGCTAAAAAAGTAGGTCCTGCTGTAGTTGGCATTACTAATAAGGCGTATGTTAGAGATTTCTTTAACAGAGTTGAATTGCGTGAGCGTGGTACAGGCAGTGGCGTAATTTATGATAAAAATGGTTATATTGCCACTAATAACCACGTTATTGAGGGTGCTTCTGAAATTATTGTCAGCCTTCCAGATGGCCGTACTGTAAAGGGCAAGGTTCTTGGTGCTGACGCTGCAACCGATTTAGCCGTAGTAAAAATTGATGCCAAGGATTTGCCTGTTGCAGTATTTGGTAATTCTGACACCCTTCAGGTAGGTGAGCCTGCAATTGCTATTGGGAATCCCTTAGGCTTAGAGTTCCGCGGTAGTGTTACTGCAGGTGTAATTAGTGCATTAAATCGCAGTATTGAAATTGGTGAACGCAAATTCCAATTGATTCAAACTGATGCTGCTATTAATCCTGGTAATAGTGGTGGTGCTTTAGTAAATGCTGATGGCGAGGTAGTTGGCATTAACAGCGCTAAAATTGCTTTAGGTGGTGTTGAAGGTATTGGCTTTGCAATTCCTGTAAATACTGCTAAGCCTATTTTAGATGAGCTGGTAGAGCGTGGTCGTGTTGCAAGACCGTATCTAGGTGCATCCTTATTAGATAAGGAAACTGCTGACCGCTTTGGGTTCGATATTGATATGCATGGTGGTATTTTCTTAGCTAAGGTAGTTCCCAATAGTCCTGCGGCAAAGGCTGGCTTCCAAGCAGGTGACATCATCCTTTCCTTTAACGGTGCTAAGGTTTCTAATGCAGTAGAGCTGCGTACTAAGCTTGCTGAATGCAAGGTTGGCGAACAGGTTGCTGTTGAATACATCCGCAACGGCATTCAACGTACTAAGAATGTGGTTCTGGAAGAGGTTCCAGAAAACTATGGTAGTGCTCGATGAAGGTAACAATTGCTTGCGTAGGCAAGCTTAAAGAAAAATATCTGACTGCAGGAGTAGAGGAGTTTACCAAAAGACTTACTCCCTTTTGTAAGCTTGAGGTAGTTTCCATCAATGAGGAAAAAATGCCGGATGATCCTTCGCCTGCTATTAAAGAGCAGGTGCTGGAAAAAGAAACACAGCGTCTTCTGGCCATTATTCCCCAAAACTCATATATCATACTTTTAGATGTTATTGGTAAACAGCTTAGCTCGCCAGAGCTGGCAGATAAGATTGACGCCTTGGCGCTGAGCGGCAATAGCCATATTACCTTTGTAATTGGTGGTGCCTTTGGTTATACAGATGCTTTGCGTAAAAGAGCGGATTTTGCCTGGAGCTTTTCTAAGCTGACCTTTACTCATCAGATGATAAGACTGCTTTTGGTTGAGCAGCTATATCGTGCCTTTAAGATTAGCCGAGGTGAAAAGTATCACTGGTAATGGCAATACAGCATTGTAACAATAATTCATAATATTAGAACCTGTCGTCATGTATATGGCTTCAGGTTCTATTTTTTGTTTAGATGAAGGATATTTAGGATGATGGTTATTTAATGCAACAAAAAAAGCGATATAATTACAATCAAAAGCATATAATATGTATATTATGTGAAATATCAAACAGATTAGCATTCAATCGTTGACAGTGCTAACAAAAAGGACTATAACATAGTCAGAACGAAGGAAGAGATAAAGATTTAAAGAAATAATTAAAGATTCAAGCTTTAAAATCTATATCAAATTCGTTAGTTCAGATAATCAACACCTCGGATTTCTCCGATA
>USBG01000173.1 GCA_900552855.1 uncultured Phascolarctobacterium sp.
TCGCAGTGTTTTGTTTCCAGCTGCCAGCTGCGACGAGCCATACGGGCCACCATACTAGACCATTCGCAGAGAAATTCCTCCAGCATTTTATCATCAGTTACGATTTGCAGATATTTTTGAATGAGCCGCCTTAATATGGGCTGCGCTGCTGTTAACCGTCGGTCACATACCGCAAATGACATGCTTGACAAAAATTCTGCCATAGAATGCTCGGCAGGAGTGCTACCAACAATCAAGCTCAGCCGCGGCTCTAGCTGCTCTATCCATACAATAAATAAATCATCGTAATGTTTACGAGCAGCACACAATAACATACTACGAGCACCCTGAAGAAGCTCTTCATTAGAGCAATCACCACTTAAAAGCTCATCTAAGCAGCCTTGTGCTAGCTCTAGCTTATCCTCTCGTATTGCTATACAGCCAGTTAAAACAGTTCTTTTATCCATAAGATTAGTCTTTACAAATTAATTACGCCTTCAAAAACGATACCAGCAACCGGATCAACTGTAACAAGTTTACCATCCTCCAGCACTCTAGTAGCATCCTCAGCACCTACGATAACGGGAATGCCACAGGTAATGCCAACAATTGCTGTGGTAGATGTCAGGCCACCCTCCTCAGCAATAATAGCTGCTGCATTTTTAGATACAACAGGAACATACTCATCGTTAAGCATATCCACAACTACCACATCGTCCTTTTCCAGCTTATGTTCAAGATCAGCCGCGTTATAAATACGACAAACCCTACCAGTCACAGTCCTACGACCAAGTCCGGCACCACTAATCAGCCTATTGCCCACATTAACAACCTTAATAAGATTGGTACTGCCTGGCTTGCCTATAGGAACGCCAGCAGTAATAACAACTGATGCGCCATCCTTGATTACGTTATGTACTAAAGCACATTTTAAGCAAAGCTCTATCATTTCATCAGTGTTATCAGAATATGGTCCTAAAAGCGGCTCCACACCCCAATAAAGCTGCATTGCACGTACACTTCTTGGTACTCGTGACACAGCCACAACCTTAGATTCAGGCTTATACTTGGCAATCATCCTAGCGGTAAAGCCTGATTCCGTAATGGTAAGAATAGCATCAGCATCAATTTCATGAGCAATCTGTACAGAAGCATGACTTATGGCGTCAGCAGAGTGAATTCTATCATGCAAGCCCTTCTTACGGAATATACCTTCATAATCGAGAGATTTTTCCGTACGCTTAGCAATACGTGCCATAGTTTCCACAGCTTCCAATGGATAACGACCAGAGGCAGTTTCGCCGCTAAGCATAATAACATCAGAGCCATCCATAATGGAATTTGCTACGTCACTGGCCTCAGCTCTCGTAGGACGATAGCTATTTATCATGCTTTCTAACATTTGCGTTGCAGTTATAACAGGTTTGCCAGCCAAATTACAACGGGCAATAATATCCTTTTGTACCAATGGCACCTCTTCGGCTGGTATTTCTACACCTAAATCACCACGAGCTACCATAATACCATCGGATACCTCAATAATATCATCTATATGAGCTACACCGGCCTCATTCTCAATCTTAGAGATGATGCCCATTTTATAGCCAGCCTCCTCCAGTACTCTGCGGATAGAGATAACATCCTCAGCCTTTTGAACAAAGGAAGCAGCAATATAATCCATGTCATTTGCTGCAGCAAAGAGAATATCCTCCTTATCCTGCTGAGACAGAAATGGCAGCTTAAGCTCAATACCAGGACAGGCTACACGCTTGCGAGAGCTAAGCTCGCCACCGTTAATAACCTTAGTGTAAATTTTATTTCCCTCTATGGTTTGCACCTCAAGGGAAAGCAGTCCGTCAGCTAGAAGAATTCTGCTGCCTGGCTGCACTTCTTGGGGAAGACCGGAATAGTTCACAAAAGCCATATGTCTATTGCCAAGCATTTCCTCTGTAGTAAGGATGAATTCATCACCCTCCTCCAGAAAAATCCTGTCGCCTTCAAGTATTCCTAAGCGCATTTCAGGACCCTTAGTATCAGCAATAGTTGCAATAACCTTACCTGCCTTATGCTCAGCCTCACGCACTAGCTTTAGACGCTTGCCATGATCCTCATGACTACCATGAGAAAAATTAAAACGTGCCAAATCCATGCCGGCCTGCATCATCTCAGTCAGCAGCTGGACACTATCAGTGCTAGGACCTACTGTGCAGATAATTTTAGTCTTTTTCATGACAAAGCCTCCTTATCCCTGGAACTTATGCTCACATAAAACCTCGTAAGCATCCTCTGCCTCAGAAAAAGGTACACAGATTTCAAAAGCTTTATTATGCTTACCGCCAGAGCTTTTTACTTTACCCCAAAAGCCACTCTCAGTCAAAATCTGTTGCAGACGTTGTGCATGCTCTTCTTTTTGAACAATATAAATTACCTTCCACATTTGGCAAATGCCCCCAAATTGTTTATAGATTAAGCTTCTTTGTATGCTTTAATTTTAGCAATCAGTTTAGGAAGAATTTGAGTTAAGTCACCAACTACACCATAGCTTGCTACGTCAAAAATCGGAGCAGAAGCATCTTTGTTGATAGCGATAATGATATCGGAATCCTTCATACCAGCCAAATGCTGAATAGCACCGGAAATGCCGCATGCAAAATAAATGCTCGGAGCAACAGTTTTACCGGATTGACCTACTTGTTGGGAATGAGTCAGCCAGCCTTCGTCTACGATAGCACGAGAGCCTGCAACAGAGCCGTTTTCAAACAGGGAGGCCAGCTCCTCCAGCATAGCCATGTTGTCACCACAGCCCATACCACGGCCACCTGCGCAAATAACCTCAGCATCTTCAATTTTAATAGCTGCAGTAGTGTTCAGCTCAGTTTTAGACAAAATTTCTACCTTAGATGTAGCCTCACCAGCAGGAGTAAATGCAATTACTTCACCATTGCGGGAAGCATCCATTTCTCTAGCCTTAAACACCTTAGGACGAACAGTACCCATTTGCGGACGATGCTCATCGCAGATAATGGTAGCATAAATATTGCCACCCAATGCCGGACGAGTCCAAGCAACCAGCTTATCCTCAGTAATATCCAATGCAGTGCAGTC
>USBG01000174.1 GCA_900552855.1 uncultured Phascolarctobacterium sp.
TATTATTAATTATTATAAATAAAATATGCTGTAAAATTGTGTATTAACTAATATAGGAGTGAGTATAATGCTTATAGTAATGCATCTATAACAGAAGTTCAAGAAGATTATAGTATACTGATATTGAATTTATATTTATCTTATAGCTAACAGCAACCACTTAAAGCTATGTCATATCTGTTTAAAAAATTCTGGTAATAAATTATAAAAAATAAAATAGTGTCCATTATTTGGGATTTCACCTTCTTTTAGTGTCCACACATTGAGGTACAGCCATGGGTGACAGTATTGCTAGTAGCACTAGTTTCAGTAAAAGGTGATATGAAAGTATTAATATTAGCACATTTGTTGCATAACAAAAGGACGCTCCGAAGAGCGCCCTCCTTTCTAAGATTAACACCATAGATTTTTCTTAGCTTTTTAATGCCTTTGCAATACAATGCATAAACTGAGTGATATGATTTTCCTAGTTTTTCACTGATATCCACTAAGGATTCTTTTTCCAGAATGTGCATGGTTAGTACCTGACACTGTGCCTTCGATAGGCTGCTAAACAAATCCTTGATGGTTTGTATTGTTTCAAAATCTAGTATTTCATTTTTGGGATTGGCAATTTGAGCCTCTGGATTATCATTTCCTGATAAAGTAAGCTCTAGTTGCTTTATAACGCTAGCATCTCGTTGATGCATTAGTCTAAATTTAAGACTAGTTTTAATGAGGCCTGGTAAATGTTTAAAATCATCACCATCATAGGCTTGGATAAATTCCAAAAAATAAACCCATGCATCATTAACTGCGTCTTCACCTAAAGAATCCCTAATATAACTTGACGAGGTCAATTTGTAGATTAATGGCTCAAATTTTTTGCAAAGCTCATTAATTGCCTCTCGGTTTTTTTCTTGTGCACCGTGCACCAGCTGACAAAGCAGGTCAGCACTGTTACTGCTAGTTGAGGTACTGCAGTAAGAGTTTAACACTTAAACATCAAATCTCCTCCAAATTTTAATATATAGGTCTACAAATAAAAGTAAAATATTATCGTTTTTGCGGCAAATATTTTACATATTCATTTGTTTTAACCTAAAGATATTTTATCATAGAGAATTACAAAAACTTAAAATGTTCATAAATATGAACATAAAATTTGATATAATAACACTTGTACAAAGTCTAAAAATATCGGCAATTTGAAAAAGAAAAGGGTGATGTTGTATGATAAAAAATACTTTTTGGATTGAAAATATTGGCGATGTTCTTTGCGAAATCCGTGGCGATTTAGGATTGACACAGGATGAAGTTGCCAAACGCATAGGGGTAAGTAGGCATCAAATGTCCAATATAGAGAACGGAAAATGCTGTTTGCCTGTTAGTTTGCTTATTGAGATATGCAAGGCATACAATGTTGAACCGAGCAATCTTTTTTTGGCTGCCGGTGTGCATGTTGCAGATAAAAATAGTAAAACAAACAATAATCTAAAAAAAATAATTAGTGAGTTTAAAGATTAGAAGGAAAAATATTACGATAAATTGAAATGGTGACGATAAATTTTAGTGCCTGATTGCTGAATTTTGGGGCCAAAGGTGCTATAATATAAGCATAACTTGTCGTGCCCTTTTAAGGCACGTGGATTGAAATAATCCTCGCAAATATGCTAGGTGAGACTTGGCGAAAAAAAGCTCCTGCGTTTGCAGGGGCTTTTTTTATGCGGGAAAAATTTTATGTGACAGATAGTGACATGCAGAATGGTTATAATAAAGACAATCTTACAGTTAAATTTATATTGAATGCAGGAGTTTAATGTTTTTCGGTGAATAATATAAATGTATTTGCAAAATACTTAGTTAATATATGTGTGTGAAATATAGGAAGTTGTTATGATTGAAGAAATAAGGAGGCAGCCATGGCTAACAAGCTTGAACTTACTTGGTATGGTAAAGAAAACAGAATAGAGGTAGAACCTCGTCTTTTACTAGAAAATAAAGAGTTATCAAATTGTGCGTTGGATGAAAATACTGAAAATATGCTCCAGGCGATTTCACAGGTAAAAACCGGACAGATCACCTATGCTGTCAGGGATACACGTATTGATGACAAGGAAATCCACGAAGGCGATATTATGGGAATCGGCGATTCCGGAATCCTTGCAGTTGGAAAGGACAGACTGGAGGTAACTAAGGAAACCATTGCAGCTATGATGGACGATGACTCAGAAGTAGTCAGCATCTACTACGGTGCGGACACTGACCAGGCTGAGGCAGAAGAACTTGCATCTGCAGTGGAGCTTTATCCTGACTGTGACGTAGAAGTAAATGCAGGGGGCCAGCCTATTTATTACTACGTGATTTCGGTAGAATAAACAGATGCCCCCACTTCATACACTAAAAGGTGTAGGCCCGAAAACGGAAGCCTTGTTTGCCAGACTGGGCATTATTGATACAGATTCCCTGATCCATTATTATCCCCGTACCTATGATATTTATGAAGCACCGGCAGAGATTCGTTCTCTGGAGGAATCTACGGTAGCTGCCATAACAGCTACCGTTACAACGGGTGTCTATATTAACAAGGTACGTAATCTCCAGGTGGTAACAACCACGGTAGCAGATCAAACAGGGAGAATCCCTGTTACCTGGTTTAATATGCCTTATTTACGTTCCACTCTGAAAAAGGGAAGTGTATTTGTTCTCAGGGGCAGGATTACCCGCAAACAGGGAAAGCTTCAGATGGAACATCCGGAAATATTTACCCCTGCAGCTTACGAAGAGATTCTGCACAGTCTCCAGCCAATCTATGCCCTCACATCAGGGCTGTCCAATAAAACCATTGTGAAGCTGCTCCATCAGGCTTTGGAGGACGGATATCTCCATCAGGAATATCTTTCCCAGGAGTACAGGGAACGGT
>USBG01000175.1 GCA_900552855.1 uncultured Phascolarctobacterium sp.
CTCAACAACTGGGCGCTGACCCGAAAGCAGTTCTGATGGCTATCGCAGTTGCAGCTTCTTGCGCATTTGCATCCCCCGTTGGTACTCCTCCGAACACCCTGGTGCTTGGCCCTGGCGGATACAAATTCATGGACTATGTTAAAGCTGGTACCGGTCTGGTAATCGTATGCTTCATCGTATCCCTGGTTATCATCCCCATGGTATGGCCCTTCTTCCCGGGAAACTAATATTTAACTGCATTAGAAATATTATATTTCTTCCTTTAAGACAGGCGTGACCAAAAGGTTACGCCTGTTTTTTTGCTGATTTATAGATAAATGGCAGGGATAAGGATAAGCGTATATAGGCTATATTCAAGGCTATTAAATTAACATAAAAATAAAAAGACTAGAATTTGCTCAATCTGAGGTAACTTTTCAAAGTGTGCAAATTTTAGTCTTTTTTAGTTAGTGTAATTGTCTTTGTTGCAGATAATAGTCATTAAAATTGGCTCTTGTGGTAACGTAAATATAAATCATAACACAGAATAAGGTAAAAAAATAAAGATAGCTATTATAATGTACCTTTGCAATTGGAAAGTAATAGTCATTAAACTTAGCTCTTGTGGTAACGTAAATATAAATCATACCACAAAATAAAGTGAAAAAATAAAGATAGCTATTATAATGTACCTTTGCAATTAGACGCTATAAATACAAAAGGAACCATCCCTAAGGACGATTCCTTTTGTTGAAGTATTAGTTAGAATGTGTCATCTATTTGGAGTGCTGATTGTTTTAGTGATAGAATAGCTGCTTTATTTTACTTTAGCAGTACCGTCAGCTGCAAAGCTGATAGCTTTTTTAGCAGGAAGGGTAATTGTGGAGCCATTAGGCTGTTTCCATACCATTTCTTTTTTCAGCTCACCCTCTGTAACGAAGCCATCTGTAGTGAAGCTGATGGTACGGTTACCCTTAAATTCTAAAAAGCCTGCCATAGTGTTTTTGTTATTAGCAAAGCCAAGAGGACGGAGATAGGTGTCATCCTCTAAAACGCCGTTGAGAATATGGCCCTGTTCATCAAAATTCAATCTAGTATCATCCTTGAAGGTAACAAAGCCATATTTGTTGCTTTGGAGGCTAAAGGTTGCAGTATCAGAGATTACACCGCTAAGAATGGTGCCGTCTGCAGAAAATACTACCTTTTCACCGCTTTTATAGCGTACGTGACCGTATGTCTGGACTGGAACCTGTGAATTAAAGGAAATACCACCATAATAATAGGGGAACACAATACCTGAGGAATACTCATAGGTACAGTCAATAATCATGTTTTTCCAGCCAGTAGGACGCAGGAAGGTATCACTGTTTAAAACACCTTCAACCACCTGTCCTTGGTCATTAAGAACTGCCTTGGTGTCCTTCTTAAACTTTAAATCATCATCTGCTACAACCCAACCCTGAGGAACAAGAGCTGTTGCCTTGTCTAAAAGGATGGTTTCTGCACTTGCCAGCTGCATACAGAGCATGGCGGATAAAAGAGTCAGAGAAAAAGTTTTTTTCAACATTGTTAATCACTCACCTTTCTAAAAAGCCTTACAGCTATCACAGTGTGAAAACGATTCATACCTAGTAAAAGTGACAATGGTAAGGTTATGCCAAGGGCCGTTGCAGTTGATAGCTTTCTTGAATATATGTTTTACAGCACCTTTGGATTCGTTTCACTTCCTGAGATAGTATTATAAGTGACTATAAATATGATGTGTTAATTATTATATCACATATATAAATAAAATTAAAATAACATTATTAAGATTATGTTTTAGTAAATAATTCGTAAATTATAATAGACATGTGCAATGTGGTTTGTGTGTAACGAAAAGTCATAAAAAAGACATAGAGAAATGTTATGATAACTTTGACCATAGGATATATATGGATTATAATTTTAAATAAGAATAATTTGATAAATGAGGTATGCGATATGTTGGGCTTTGTAAAAAATAATAAATATGTCATTGCAGCCTGTGTTATTTTACTGGCAGGGGGGTTTGGAGGCTATAAATATTATGAAGGCAGTAAGGCTCCCGTTGAAAGCGTTAGATTGGGAACTATTACTAAGGGAGCTTTGACCTCCAGTGTGTCTGCTACAGGTAGCTTAAGTGCTGTAGATAATGTTGATATCAGCTCCAAGATTACAGGTCGTATCGTTAAGGTTTATGTAGAAGAAAATCAGCATGTTGATGCTGGCGATGTTTTAGTAGAGCTGGATGATACTGCTTTAAAGGCAACCCTGGCTCAGGCTCAGGCTAAGCTGGACAAGGCTGCTGCAGATTATACACGTTATTCTGGATTGGTGGAGCAGGGTGCTATTTCTGAGGCCTCCTTTGATGCCTATCGTTCTGAATATTTAGTTGCTAAGAGCAATTACGAGCGTGCAGCCTCTGATGTGCAGGATACAGTAATTACATCACCTATTTCTGGCTATATTATTGGCAAGCCTACTCCTGAGGGTCAAACCATTAGCTCTGGTATTAGTCAGCCTCAGGTTATTATGTCCGTAGCTAATCTGGATGATATGCAGATTGAAACCTTGGTGGACGAGTCCGATATTGGTCAGGTTAAGGCTGGACAAAAGGTTAATTTTACTGTTGATGCTTATCCTGATGAAACCTTTACAGGAACTGTCCGCTTAGTATCACGCAAGGCTGTGACTGAGAATAATGTTATTTACTATACAGTGTATGTTAATGTTGATGATGCTAAGGGCAAGCTGCTGCCTACCATGACCGCTAGAACAGATATTATTATTGATTATAAAGGAAAATATATTATAGAAACAGTTGTATAAATAATAACAGGAAGGGGAAAGATTATGTATAAAATCAGCAATTTCAGTGACAACGACGATGTAAAGATCATC
>USBG01000176.1 GCA_900552855.1 uncultured Phascolarctobacterium sp.
CCAAGGTAATAGCGAGCTGGAAAAGGTTGGCGATAAGGTTTTAGAGATGGCAGAGGAAAGGCTGGCTGAATATCCTAATAAGGTTGAGTACAGTTTGGAAATTGGTCATCCCTCTGAGCGTATCATTGCGTTGGCTAAGAAATCTCAATGTGATGCTATAGTTTTAGGCAGCCGTGGCCTGTCCGGTATTGCAGAATTCTTCCTTGGCAGCGTAAGCTCCAAGGTTTCTCAATACTCCTCCGTTCCTGTTTTAATCGTAAAATAATGTTTAAACGTCTTTTGGTGCCCATAGATGGTACCGACTATTCCTTAAGAGCATTGGAATATGCCTGCGAGCTGGTTTCCTTAAGTGGTGGCAGCTTGGTTATCATGACCGTTACATCAGGAGATATTCATGCCTTTGCCTTTGATGGCGGCATTGGTCATATTGGTGACGAGGTCCTTGATACGGCCTATGAGATGCTGCAGGGAAAAAATATTGATTGTACATATTTACTGGAGCGGGATGGAGATGTGGCCGAGCATATTTTGCTGGCTGTAAGGGAAGAGCGTTGTGATGGCATAGTTCTAGGCAGTCGTGGTCTTGGCGTTGTGGAGGGATTTTTCCGCAGCAGTGTCAGTCAGTCCGTTGTAGAAAATGCCGATGTTCCTGTTACAATAGTTAAATAGTAAGGCGAGGGTGCTGTATGCAGCCCATATTTATCAGCAGGCTTGGGATTGTGCTGAAGGTGGACTGGTGCAGCACCTTTATGGTTATTTGTATTTATTATGGACTTACGACTTTTTGTCGTGGTTATAGAACACAGATATTTTGTTCAGAAGAGCGTATATGGCTTGTACAATTTATGACAAATAGTGTATACTATTGCCTAGGCAAAGCATATAGCGCTTTCAATTTGGAAGAAAATTTTTTAGAAAGAAGGGGATTCAATGGTAAAAATGAAAACTATGGATGGCAACACTGCTGCTGCGTATATCTCTTACGCTTTTACTGATGTTGCTGCAATTTATCCTATTACTCCCTCCTCTCCTATGGCAGAGGTTGTTGACGAATGGTCCGCACAGGGCAAGAAGAATATTTTCGGTCAATCCGTTAAGCTGCTGGAAATGCAGTCCGAAGCAGGTGCTTCTGGCGCAGTTCATGGCTCCCTGCAATCTGGTGCGCTGACTACTACCTATACCGCTTCTCAGGGCTTACTGCTCATGATTCCCAATATGTATAAAATGTCCGGCGAGCTGCTGCCTGCAGTATTCCACGTATCTGCACGTGCTTTGGCAACCAGCTCCTTATCCATCTTTGGTGACCATCAGGACGTTATGGCTGCTCGTCAAACAGGCTTTGCACTGCTGGCTGAGGGCAGCGTACAAGAGGTTATGGACTTGGCTGGCGTAGCTCATCTGTCCGCTATTAAAGGCCGCGTTCCTTTCCTGAATTTCTTTGATGGCTTCCGCACCTCTCATGAAATTCAAAAGATTGAAGTTCTTGAGTACGACGATTTGGCTAAGCTGCTTGATATGGATGCAGTTAACGCCTTCCGTCGTCGTGGTCTGAATCCTGATAACCCGGTTATCCGCGGTACTGCTCAAAACCCTGATATTTATTTCCAAACTCGTGAGGCTGTTAATAGCTATTACGATGCTCTTCCGGAAATCGTTGAAGAATACATGGGCGAAATCGCTAAGCTGACTGGCCGTGAATATCACCTGTTCAACTACTACGGTGCTGAGGATGCAGAGGATATGATTATCGTTATGGGCTCTGCTAGCGAAACCGTTCGTACTGTTGTTGAAAAGCTCAATGCAGAAGGTAAAAAGGTTGGCGTTCTGTGCGTTCACCTGTATCGTCCCTTCAGCGTTAAGCATTTTATGGGTGCAATTCCTGCATCTGTTAAACGTATTGCTGTTCTTGATAGAACTAAAGAGCCTGGTTCCTTTGGTGAGCCCTTGTACTTGGATGTTCGTGCAGCCTTCTACGCTAGCGACCGCAACCCCCTCATCATTGGTGGCCGTTACGGCTTAGGCTCCAAGGACCTGCTGCCTGGTGATATCGTAGCTGTATTTGATAATCTGGCAAGCGCTGAACCTAAAAACAACTTTACCATCAGCATCGTTGATGATGTTACCAATACATCTCTGCCTTCCGTTGCAGGCGTGGATGTTACTCCCGCAGGCACTAAGGGCTGCAAATTCTGGGGTCTGGGCAGTGATGGTACTGTTGGTGCTAATAAAAGCGCAATCAAGATTATTGGTGACCACACCGATATGTACGCTCAAGGCTATTTCTCCTATGATAGTAAGAAATCCGGCGGCGTAACCGTATCCCATCTGCGCTTTGGCCATACTCCTATTATGGCTCCCTATCTGATTAACGCAGCTGATTTTGTAGCTGTTCACAACCAATCCTACGTTCAAAAATATGACGTAGTAGCTGGCCTGAAAAAGGGCGGCACCCTGCTCCTTAACTGCAACTGGAGCGCTGCTGATTTAGATGCACAGCTGCCTGACTACATGAAACGCTACATTGCTCAAAATGATGTTAAGCTGTACATGATTGATGCAGTTAAGATTGCTCAGGAAATTGGTTTGGGCGGCCGCATCAATATGATTATGCAGTCTGCATTCTTTAAGCTGGCTGATATTATTCCTTTGGCTGACGCTATTGCTTACCTCGATGCCGCGAATCCGGCTTTCGACATTCTCACCGTCCAGGTAAATATCGCTGGCCCCCCGCCCCGGATTGAAACGGAACGATATATCGGCTTCGGACAACAAGTCTGTCAATGCTTTTTCATCCACTCCGTCCGGACCGATCGCACCGCGGCGAAGCCCCAACAGAGTGACGGCCC
>USBG01000177.1 GCA_900552855.1 uncultured Phascolarctobacterium sp.
CTACGAGATAGAGTGAAGGTAAACTAAATGCTACTATACTTTGGCGTAATTTTATTTTTGATAGGCAATTTTACTGGATTGGAAATAGATGTCTTCAACAGTATTAAGCTTTTATGGATAAGCTTAGCATTAACTTGTTTGTTAGTAGCTGTATTGTGGCGAAGAAAAGAGGTATTAAATATTTGTGTTTGCTTGGTTTTTCTCTGTCTAGGTATTTTTAATGGCAGTAGAGTTGGGATATCTGCGGAGGATAAGCTAAAGCCATATTTTGGCCAACAGATAACAGTACAAGGAAGGATTGATGCTACAAGCATAAAGGAGCAGAGTAATGGTTACAGCCTTATTTTGAATTGTCAGCAGTTGGCAGTAGAAAATAAAGTTATAGAATATGATGGCTCGTTACGATTATTTATAGATAAAAAGCAGCTTTCACTAGAAAAGCAGCCTTTGGGAGTTGTTGTCATAAATGGTAAATTAGAACAGATGACATACTTTAGTAATCCTGGGTCCTTTGATGGAAGGCTATGGAATAGAATACATCATATTGGCGGACGCCTGCAGAAGGCAAGGCTTATTATAATAAAAGATGAATCAAGCCTTATGGATGAGGCTGCTTTGCTAAATAGGGAGCTGCGTGCTAAATTTGCAGAGCGGCTAAAGCCGGAAGCTGCTTCATTGTTAGGTGGCATGGTGCTAGGTGGTGCTGGCTTAGAAGAGGAAACAAGGGATATCTTTGCTATTAACGGTATGGCACATATATTGTCTGTATCTGGTGCGCATTTAGTACTTTTAAGTAGCTTATTAAGCATTGTTTTGCATCCAATTTCAGGACGTTGGCGTAAACCACTTATTTTATTGCTGTTGCTATGCTATGGAGCCTTATGCGGCTTTAAACCACCTGTTTTGCGTGCATTATGTATGAGTGCGGTTACTTTGTATGGTGGTAGTGGTGGAGAACGAGGTTTGTTGTTAGGCTTTACTGCGGTAGCACTTTTATTGTTTGAGCCATTATGGCTATTGGATTTAGGCTTTCAGCTTTCCTTTTTAGCAGTTGCAGGCATAATTTGGCTGCAGCCTAAATGTAAACAGCTTTTAAATAAGATGCTGCCAGAATATCTTAGTGAAATTTTAGCAGTAACTATGGCAGCTCAGCTGGCTGTTTTACCATTGGAAATTGCTAATTTTCATCAGGTATCTGTTATTTCTATGATTAGTAATTTACTTCTAGTGCCTGTTTTGGAGCTATGCGTTTTACTAGCAATTGTTGGATTAGGACTAAGTGCTTTACCGTTTTATCATTTTGCTCTTGAGCAATATCTATTTGTAGTTACTGACTTCTTGGTAAAGCAAATTATGGTGCAGGCTGCTTGGTTAGCAAATTTACCGTTCAGTACAGTTGTTATAGGTTCAATGTCTATTAATACAGATTTTGGTTTTCAATCAGCAAATCATTCTGGTTTATTTGCTTCAATGACAAGTTGTATTTATAACACATGGTCAATATTTATAAAAGACGGAATAGCACTAGCTTGTTGTGCAATTTACTATGTATGGGTTTTGGTATGGGCTGATGTTCCATTTTCACTGTATTTATCCAATAGGCAAAGAAGCTATATCTTATTGATATGCAGTTGTACTTTAGCTATGGCTTTGTTTTGGTCACGTTTTGCACCTCAGCCACTAGCTGTATACTTTTTAGATGTTGGTCAGGGAGATTGTGCTGTAGTAGTAACACCTAATAGCTTTAGCGAAAAAAGAAAAATAATCGTTTTTGACACTGGTGGGTTGAAAAATTATTCAACAGGCAGCAAAATTTTGGCACCTTTTTTGCGTACATTAGGTAGCAAGGAAATAGATGTGCTTGTTTTAAGCCATTATGATTTTGACCATGTAGGCGGAGCTAATGGTTTGGCACGAGTATGTAATGCCAAACTGGTTATTTTACCCAAGGAGGTAATGACTAACGGAAGTGAAAAGCTGGTTCTCACTATGGCGAAGCATTGGCGAGGCTGTAATTTTGTAGCGGCGGAAAAAGGTATGAAATATAGCTTTAACAATGATGATGGTAAGATAACATCTACTTCAAAGCCAAGTACTTTTGGCAACGCTTTAGCTATGGCCAAGAATGAGGCAGTTAAGCAAAGTGATGCAGATAATTTACTTGATGCTGGTATTTGTGCCGATGATAGGAAAAAGGATCATAATACTGAGAAATATAATGATGGCGTGCTGTTGAAAATAATAGATGTGCCGGATAGATTAACGAAAGGCAATGAAGCCAGCACAGTTGCGGAAATAAGCTATAAAAAATATAAGCTGCTTTTTACCGGTGATTTAGATGAAAAGAGAGAGGAGCTATTGAATCGTCTTGATAGGTATGACGTGCTTAAGGCAGGCCATCATGGCTCACGTTATAGCAGCAGTGACTTTTTCTTAAATCAGGTGCGGCCCCAAATAACAGTAATCTCCTGTGGTTTGAATAACCGCTTCGGACATCCGCATCAGGAAGCATTGGAACGCTTTGCGTTTTATGGCAGCAAGGTGCTAAGAACGGATAAAAGTGGCTGTATTAAGCTGGTATTTGAAGACGAGATTAGGGCGTATGGTTATGAAGGAGGATTGTGGTGTGGTTTATAACTACTTAAATAGCAATTTTCAACGAGGATAATAAGTCAGAATGTAGAAAAAGCTAGGATATTTTATTGTAACGAGATATGCTATAATTAAAGATAGCTTCTGGTAAGGAGGCGTTTTTGAAGAAATACTAAACAGAAGGATTTTGATAGATTATGGAATTAAAGCC
>USBG01000178.1 GCA_900552855.1 uncultured Phascolarctobacterium sp.
TTTAGCGGCAGTCTCCTTAACGCTATCAAAGCTTTGCTCTGGCATGCCTATCATAAGCTGTAAGCCTATCTTAAATCCATACTGACGTAAAAGCTGCACCGCAGCATCAACTTGGGCAGATGTATGGCCACGCTCAGCAGCCACAAGCACCTTGTTGTCCAGTGATTGCACCCCTAGCTCAACAAGCTTTACACTATGCTTTTGCAAAAGCTGCAGTTCTACAGTATTAATGTAGTCAGGACGAGTAGAAAGACGCACACTGCCAATAATCTTCTTTGCAATGAGCTCGTCCGTCAGCGCCAAAAGCTGTTTTTGCAGCTCTACCTCCAGTCCGGTAAAAGAACCTCCATAAAAGGCTGCTTCATTTTCTATAGATGGCTTTATCCACTCCAACCATTTATTTATTTGCTTCTTGGCCCCATCAAGAGCTGCCGTTCGTTGCCCACTAATTGTTTTTTGATTACAAAATACACATTGGTGAGGACACCCTGCATGAGGAATAAAAATAGGTAAAATAGACATTAATATTAATCCTTCATCAGAAAAAAGGCAGTTCTTCAAAAAAGAGCTGCCTCTGCTTTAAAATTCTTTTGCCTGTTCAGTTAAAATGCTTTCTAAGACCATTGCTACACCATCATTGTCGTTTGATGCAGTAATAATTTTTGCTGCATCAAGAACCTTATCTGTAGCATTGGACACAGCTACGCCAACACCTGCATTGGCCACCATGTCATAATCATTGTTGGAATCACCCAAACACATGATTTCTTCAGGTGCAATATTGAAGCTTTCTGCTACTGCTTTAACCGCCATCCATTTATTTACACCTGGCTCCATCAGCTCTAAAAAATTAGGCTGAGAATTATATATATCCAGCTTACCTGCGAATCTCTCCTCAAAAGCCTTACGTACCTTAGCAGCATCCTCCAGAGGAGAAATTACGAGCATTTTATATGGGGCTTCCTTCATATCATATAAATCTGGTCCGACTTCTGTAATAGGAATATTTTGTACGCGACCATAGTATTCAGAAAATTCATTACCTTTTTCTATACATACATCGTCACCAATGTAGTATTGTATATAGTAACCGTTTTCCTTACAAAAATGTAGTACCTCTTGAGCAGTTTCCGCTTTCATTTTATGCTCAAAAAGCACCTTTTCGCTTTCACTCCCTTTTACAAGAGCGCCATTATAGGTTACCAAAGGCACATCCAAGTCTAGGCTTTTAGCATACGGGCGCGCAGAAATATACATTCTTCCGGTAGCAATTAAAAAGATTTTTCCTGCTTCCATAGCTTTTTTTATTGCAGACTGAGTTCGTTCTGAAATCTTTTTATCACTAGTTAAAAGAGTACCATCCATATCGCAGGCAATCAATTTTATATCCATTAAATTTGCTCCATTCATTTTAAATTAGATAACTATAACACTCTTAGGAATTATTTGCTTCCTCATCAATATCTCTCAATAGACCACCAATAAAGGTTGCCAAAGCAGAAAAAACAACAAGAAAAGCGATTTCTCCATAACCAAGCTCCATGGAATAGCCTGGCATAAAAGTGCACAAAAGCTGAGCAGTCAGCAGTGTAATGCAATATACAGCAGCCTTACCAGTAAAATAAGGCAGGTTTCTACTAGAATGATACTCTACTAAAGTAGTAACAGCGGCAATAATGAAGCTACCAGCTATAAGTCCACCTAGGGTAACAACCTGTATGAAATTACCTATATAGTTTCCAATGAAAAAAATAAGTCCCAATGTAAGCCATTGAGTAAAAATATTGTATAACAATTTCATCACCGTAGATAATTATAGCATATTTTAAGCATATGAGCCAATCCTATTTGAGCACATATATAAAACACATTTGTAAGGCTTAAATGACAATTGTAATGTATGGAATGGTTATATTAGTAATTATATTCCGAATCCTTACAGCCTCATCCTATTAGTATTCAGAAAATTATTTAAATATTGTTGTTACTTTACTGTAAAGTATGCTACAATGTCCTTGATTCAAAATTAAATAGCACTGAAGTGCGAAAGGAGCTTTTAAATGAAACGAAGCGAAAAATTCCGTCAGGCCAACCGGGAGGCTAAGGCTACTGTAGTGGCAGCGGCGGCGGTAATCCTTTTCTGGTGTATCGCTGGCTTCGGTCTTGCCGATGTTGACATTTCCTTCTATCACACTCCTCTTTGGGTATGGGGAGGCTGCGTTGGAACATGGCTGTTTGCTGTCTTAGTTACAGTCATTCTATCTGAAAAGGTATTTGTCAATTTTGACTTAGATAACAAGGAGGAAAAGCATAATGGGTAATATTGTAAATCTGCTTCCTGTACTTGTTTTCCTAGTAGCCCTTCTAGGCATTAGTGCCTATATTCAGCGTTCCTCTAAAAGCGAGCGTGAAAAAAACTTTGCCAAGGATTATTTTATCGGTGGTCGTACTTTAGGTGGTTTTGTTTTAGCAATGACTACGGCTGCAACCTATAGCAGTGTTAGTACCTTTGTCGGCGGTCCTGGTATGGCTTGGATCATTGGCTACGGATGGCTGTATATGGCAATTGTTCAAGTAGTCGTTATATTTCTGGTTCTTGGAGTTTTCGGTAAAAAGATTGCTTTGATTGCTCGCGAAATTGATGCAGTTACTGTTATTGATGTTCTACGTGCTCGCTATCAATCTAACCTGTTGGCTAATTTGTCTGCAGTCGTTATAGTTGCATTCTTTTGTGC
>USBG01000179.1 GCA_900552855.1 uncultured Phascolarctobacterium sp.
TCAAACGAAATGGATTCATCAAAGACATTCGACTTTTATCCAATTTCTTTTCCAGGCGGCTCTTAAAACTAGCAGCAACTTTTACTCCAATCACATCACTAACAGTTTCTAAAAATTCTATTGTTCCTTTATAACCATATGGCACCTTATAGACAAACGGTGTCCCAAACAGCATTTCAAGATGCCTTGCTATCGGCAATGCTTCCTTTGAACAAACAATATTTACCTCAGCCTTACCTATTTTAGAGATTGTCGCACAAGATATATCTAAAGCAAGACATGATGACATTTTATAGGCAAAAGCTTCACTCATTAAACTATTATATTCCCACACATCGGATTTTACTCTGTAATCATAAGCAGAAGCTCCCAAAATATTATATGTTTTTGGCGATATACCTATCTTATTTTCCACCAAATTATCAATCAAAATCTTATAAGCTTTCTCTACTCCATTTGTATAATCATTGGACATACTAATACTAGATACAGGTATCAATTTTGCCCTAACATCACTCTGTAACTCAGAACAAATCCCATCTACATCAGTTCCAATAACAGAGGATATGGTTGAATTTACAACAAAAATAGCCTTAGGATTATAAAGTCCGTCCAGTTCCTTTATCGCTCTCAAAAGCTGGCTAGTATCACCAAAAACTAAATCTTTTTCTTTCATATCTGTTGTAAATAATCTGCCACGCAACTCAGGCACAAGTTTGCTGAAAAAATTCATACTAAAATGAGTCGTTCCAGCAGGTCCATATTCTAAAACAATACCATCCTCTACATTTAGCAATATCCAAATAAGCCCCATTCGTTCAGATGGTATATGGTTGATTCTCGCCAAAGTCATTATAGTCCCCCTACATTACAGTTCTTTTAATGACAGAACTAGTTTTTGCAAAAATGCTTCTATTCCAGAAAAACCGATTCCAATATCCAAATTAAGTGTATCTACAACCTGGATTCCCTGCTTCTGAAGTCTTCCTTGAAACTCCGTGCCAATGAATAAATCAGGCTCTAAAATCTTGTATATTTCGTTCATAGCTGTTAAATTAGCCCCTTGGCAAATATATGGATCACTATACTCCAATATTTCTTGCCGATAAACATCTTCATTAGGCTTGATTTGATTTGTTTGCAACAATAAAGGCTTTAATCCTAAACGACATAGGTAAGCACTTAAAGTCAAACAATCAATATGACCATTACCGTAAATATATGTTGCCTTTTTATGATTATTAATGAGCATCTTCTCTGCCTGTTTACAACGCACATATTGCTGTTGCACAATATTCGGAATATTTTTGCCAACTATTTCAAAGAGCTTTTTATATTCCTTTATAGCGGTATCCGGATTAATTAGAGATGCTAAGAGAAAATAAGGCTGCTGAAACTTTTCCTGCATTTTTTTTGCTAAAGGAAGCATCTCTTTATTAAATACTAAATTAGCATTTGCGTTACCAGCGTTACGTATATCATCAATATCTATGGCTCCAGTGAACTGAACCCCGATATCTACACCTAGTAATCTACATAAGTCAAGCATTTCCTGATGCTTACGATTATTTCTAGCATCACCTAGTATATTAAAAGACCTGTTAGGATTAGTCCTTTCCATTAACTTTACCAATATTTCCCAAGTTTTTTCTATGCCTGGAATATGGTTACTACACGAAAAATGCTCCGTATGCACTAATAATAATGGTTTTTGAACAATTTCCTCCAACTCAGAAATACTTCCATCAAAATCATCACCAATTAGTTCATTCATGCATGTTGTTACTATCACAACATACTGATATTCAAAATTACCTACTAACTTTCTCAATCGTCTTTTTACCTTTGGCAAACTACCAAAAGTAATATCGCTGTCATCTAGAACTATGGGAATAAATCTTGGAGCAACATCTGCAAACAAACGCATCTCCGTCAATGTTTGCGTATAAAACGTACACTCATCCGTACCAACTACTACAAACAATGCATCTTTTAAACTGCGTACAGCCATTAACGAACCCATCAGAGGACAATGAGTTCCTGGAAATGTAGCAGCACTTAAGGTTTTTATATCTGCACTAGAAAACGTATTACTCAATTTGTTAATATTATCTAACATTGTTTCTGCGGTATTTTGTAATAACATATCACTCTTCACCATTTTCATAGTTTATTATAAAAGACAGCAGATACATCTGCTGCCTCTTATAAATTTTTAATAACTTCTTTTCAATTATTAATAGCCTTAAACAACATTTCCACACTATCTGCAGCATGGTGTGATAAACAATTTACATAACCCTGAGGAATTACAATAGCCTTTTTATTTTTTATGGCCTTAACCGTTACTAGAGCAGGGTCACTATATATCTCTAGCAAATGCTCATCACTGCTTTTATACGCACCACCCTGATTCCAGTTAGCAATAATCAAGAAATCAGGATTAACTTTAACTACTTCTTCCTTGCCTAAGACTCTACTACCAATGCTCTCAGACCCAACAGGTCTTGCTATATTATAGCCATCCCTAACTCCGGCAGCAGTCATTATGTCATTAAAAATGCAACCTTCACCACCAATAGCACCGAAACGCAAAAAGAGCAATGCTATTTTCTCATCTTTTTTATCAGAGACAATCTTCTGTTTCACATCACTCAGCTTTTTCTGCATTGCCAAAATTATACTATTAGCTTTTCTGCTTTCGCCAACAGCCTCACCCATGGCCTTAATGG
>USBG01000180.1 GCA_900552855.1 uncultured Phascolarctobacterium sp.
GTGTAATTTATTACCTAGGAAAATTCTAGGCTACAAAACACCTGATGATCTATTCAAGAACGAACTCGATAAGATTTACGCAGTTTAATTTTCAAAAAGTGTGCAACTTCTAATTGCGATTTAGAAATAAAATATAATATAGAGCAATTAAAAAACATTACATTTTTATCAACAGCAATATTTGTTATTTGTATTATGATTTATTTAACTTCGATGTTAGTGCCACCATTACTTCAGGCTGTTATATTGTTTAGTATATCATTTTTAATAGATAAATTAGCATTATGTGTAACAGAATCTATTGAAAAAACATCAAGAGGTACTGCCTGTAGTTCAAACTATCAGGCAACTACGATACGGTCAAGGAGACGTTACCATGCCAATAAATATAGAAAAAATTGAATTACAAAGAGAATACGCTGACTACGAAAATCGATGCACAGTTATCCACCAACAAAACTCCTCATACCTACATCTATTTGAGTCAGATATAGATGGCCTTGCGCCTAAAACCATCAAACGTCATTTGCAGAATGTGGACTTTTTTCTTAATACTTATTTGTTGTTTGATGAGGCTAACCCGCTAAGTATGCAGGATGGTGTTAATGCTATTGATGATTTTTTGGGATATTTCTTGGAAGAGAAAACTTACTTTACAGATAGCACTAAGCGCAGCTTTATTACTAGCTTGCGAAAGTTTTATAAATCCATGGCAAAGTATGGTAAAATCTCTACTGAAGAATATAACGAGGTGGAAGATGCTCTGAAATTTGGCAGTGCTGAGTACAGGGAGCTGCTGAAGGATTTGTACGAATGAGTTTTAGATGGTGGAATCATTATAGGTTCTGCCATCTTTTTGTTTGCAAAAGGATTATTCTTATGCTAAGATGAAACCACATAAATGAAGGGAGGTCAATCCTATGGAAGTAAGTAAAAAGAATATTGCACAATATACATTACGTTCCAAGGATGCACCTCTTATTTTCTTTTCGTTATACGAATTTGTGGAAGAGGATTTTGGCTTGAAGAACAAAGTGTATTCTGTTCAGATTGATAAGATTTTTCTTGAAAATCAAGCTTTGTTCCCTAAAAATTTGTCCATAAATCTCTCTAATGACGAATTATTACGTTGGATTAATAGGCGCAAGGCTCCTAAGAATAGGCAGTTTGTGGAAAAAATTTTGGCTGCCTTTGATGATAGCACCAATCCTATGCGATATGTGGATATTTCGCGTGCATTATCATTAAATGATGCTTATTGTATTGTAAATAATTTAGTGGACTGCAAATGGGATGACTGTAATTTATATGCGCATCCATTTGACGAAATATTGTCATACGTGGCCTTTACAGGATATAGTGAAAAGGTCAGCGGTGTAGTAACTTCTCCGGAGCTTACCTCCAGCGGTGCTTTGAAGAAGTGCTGGTCTAATAGAGCTGATGGGATTTATCTGATTAAGGGTGATGATTTTTTCCCAAGGGCTGATGGCCGCAGTCAGGCTACTAATGAATACTATGCAGCTCAGGTTGCAGAGGCGATGGGAATAGAGCATATAGATTACGACTTGGAAGAGTTTACGCATAGAAATGGGCAAAAGGAGCTTGTTTGCAAATGCAAGCTGTTTACATCCAATGATGAAGGATTTGTAGAGTCTGCATCCTTTTATAAGGAACATGGCATTGATTTGGATAATGTGGATGTAACTAGCTTAGCGGTTCAACGCCGATTGGCGGATTTATTTGGTCAAGAAAAATATGCAGATATGATGCTTTTTGACAGTATTATTGCCAATAAGGATCGTCATTTTGGTAATTTTGGTATGCTGGTGGACAATAACACTGGTGCATATTTGCGTCCAGCACCTATTTTTGATAATGGTTATTCCTTATTCTACAGTGCTGCCGCCAGTGATTTGACTAAGGATAATTGGCAAAACTATGTGCAGACCTTGCACTGCAAATACTTTTCCTTGGATATGCAGGCGCAGATTTTTGTCGCCAAACGTCATTTACCTGCCTTACGCAAGCTGCTGAACTTTAAGTTTACCAAGCATCCTCAGTATAATATTGCAGATAGCACCTTAGAAATAATGTCTAAATTTATCCAGCAGAGAGCAGCTCGTAGTATAGAGCTGTATTATAAAAAGATGAATAACAGGTAATACAAAAAACCTCCTCCAACCACATTTTACTGTGGTCAGAGGAGGTTTCGCCGTTGTATTTATTGCATTTTATATTGAAGTTAAGTGCATCTTCCAATCTTGAGGAAAGTTTATCGCATTAAGGTTTATTACTTTTATGTTCTTTTCTATTAAGTATTCTAGCTTTGAAATAAATACAAGCCATTCATTATTAGATGGACGCAAATATTTCATTGCTAAAAGTATTTGATATAAGCCATTGTGAGTTGGCGTAGTAGTCATTTTGTCTATATCAATAATTACAGGGGCTGTGTTGATGGTTCTATTATATATTCTAGAATTATGAGCACACATGTTTCTAAGAATAGATACTGCTTGAATCCAAGATGAAAGAGTCTTTTTAGATGGAGTAACAATATTTCCTTTTGGGGATTTATATTTATAATTGGTTGCTAAAACTGAGAAGGAAC
>USBG01000181.1 GCA_900552855.1 uncultured Phascolarctobacterium sp.
GAGGGTACAAGGGATTGATTCCATTGTACATCCAGCTATTCGCAATGCTATGAAGATGCTTGATATGCATGAAATAAGGCTTACATATGAAGGTGATTTGCCTGCACGTTCTGGCCTAGGTACTAGCAGTTCCTTTGCTGTAGGTATGTTGAATGCATTTTACGCATTGAAGGGTAAATACGCTGATAAAAGAAAATTAGCTGACAAAGCTATTTACCTAGAACGTGTTCTATGTAAGGAAGCGGGCGGATGGCAGGATCAGATTGCTGCTGCTTATGGTGGTTTGAATATAATTAGTTTCAACAAAGATAAGTACACTGTAGAGCCTATAATTATTCACCCTGATAGAAAACAACAATTAGATGATAATTTAATGATGTTTTTCACAGGATTTACTCGCTTTTCTTCTGACATTCAAAAAGCAAATACTTCTAAAGAAAATAAAAATAATCAGCTTTTAGAAATTCTTTCTTTAGTTAAAGATGCAAAAGCGGTATTAACGGATAAACACTGTGATTTAAATGATTTTGGCAGATTGCTTGATCATACTTGGCGCTTAAAACGTGGTACTGGCAAAGCTGTATCAAATAGCAATATAGATGAATTATATGACAAAGGAATAAATGCAGGAGCTATTGGTGGTAAGCTGCTCGGTGCTGGTGGTGGTGGATTTTTAGTATTTTACGTCGAAAAAGATAAGCAGAGCCACGTAAAAAATGCCATGCGTGATTTATTACATATCCCTTTTCGTTTTGAGAATGGTGGTACAAGGGTGATTTATTACGCTGCTGAGGATTATGAATTGTTAGAACGCTAGAGGTTAGACTATGAAAGTTGTTATTATGGCAGGTGGTAAGGGAACAAGAATAACATCTATTGCTAATGATATCCCAAAGCCTATGATAAAAATTGGAAATAAGCCCGTGCTAGAACATGAAATTGAATGTCTTAGAGACCAAGGATTCACAGATATTATTTTAACGGTTAGCCATTTAGGGAAGATTATTATTGACTACTTTGGTGACGGTAGTGGAATTTCACCTGCTACAGGGAAGCCATTTGGAGTAAAAATTGAATACTACTTTGAAAAAGAACCACTTGGAAATGCTGGTGCCTTATTTAGGATCAAGAATAAACTTACAGAAGATTTTTTATTATTAAATGCAGATGCTTTATTTGATATTGATTTTAATAGGTTTGTGAATTATCACAAAAAACATGGTGCACTAGTGAATTTATTTGCTCATGCACATGATCACCCTTATGACAGTGGTTTATTGGTTGTAGACAAGGATAATTACGTTCAGCAATGGCTTACTAAAGAAGATGAGAGACCACTTTATTATCGTAATATTGTTAACGGCGGCCTACATGTTATTTCACCTAAAGTACTTGATGTTCAAGTTAATACTAAAAAAGGAGATTTTGATAGGCAAATATTAAAACCTTTGGCAGGTACTGGAAAAATGATTTGCTACAATAGTCCAGAATATGCTAAGGATATGGGAACACCTGATAGATACCATGCAGCATGTAAGGATTATTCTGAAGGTAAAATTCAAGGAAAAAACCTAAAAAATAAGCAAAAAGCCATATTTTTAGATAGAGATGGAACTATCAATAGATATGTAGGCTATTTAAGAAAGCCTGAAGAATTGGAATTAATTGATGGTGTTGGTGAAGCTATTCGTAAAATAAATAATTCTGGTTATCTTGCCATAGTTGTTACCAACCAACCAGTAGTTGCTCGTGGAGAAGTAAGTACTGATGAATTGCAGTTAATACATAATAGGCTGGAAACATTACTTGGCAATAGTGGAGCATATTTAGATGGAATCTATTATTGTCCTCACCATCCAGATAAAGGGTTTGAAGGAGAAATAGTAGATTTAAAGATTGAATGCGATTGTCGTAAACCAAAGCCCGGAATGTTAATGAAAGCTGCCAAAGATTTTAATATTGATTTAAAGGAATCCTGGATGATTGGTGATAGTGAAAATGATATTTTGGCAGGTAAGAATGCTGGTTGTAGTACTGCTCTAATAGGTTCTGATAATTTTGGGCAGACATTAAGTGTTTCTAGCTTGAAGGATTTTGTAAAAAAATTATTTAGATAGTTGGGTGAATATAATTGGGAAGTAGCTTAAAACATATAGATGATTTGATAGTAAGATATCCGTCATTGTCAATTTGTAAAGATGAGATTATTAATTCTTTATATGTATTAGAGGAGTGTTTTCAGAGAGGTGGAAAACTTTTAATAGCAGGTAATGGTGGTTCTGCTGCAGATGCGTTACATATTGTAGGGGAACTTATGAAGTCATTTGTATTACCTAGAAAATTAGAAGCAAATCTTTGTCAGTCTATTGAAGTGCATTCTGAAAATGCCGAATATCTTAAAGATAATCTCCAAATGGCTTTGCCTGCAATTGCTTTAGTATGTGAAATTGGACTAATGACTGCATATAGTAATGATGCTGCACCCGATTTGATTTTTGCGCAGCAAGTATTAGGATATGGTAATAAAGGAGATGTTTTTTTAGGGATATCCACTTCTGGAAATTCTAAAAATATTATTTATGCTGCTGAAATTGCTAAAG
>USBG01000182.1 GCA_900552855.1 uncultured Phascolarctobacterium sp.
AAAACTTATTAAAATTATACCACAAAGCTAGTTGAAAGGCTATGTTTATTTGTTAGCCACAGCCATGGCAGAGCCCGTATTCTGCACATTACCAGCTTTGAGATAAATATTGCTGCGTGCAACGCTCATACCCAGCTTGGACTCGGCAAAACCAATAATACGGTCCGGACCTCTCAGCTGCTCAACCTCTATTCTCAGTTCATTATTTTTATCAATGAGCTGTGTTTCTAAACGATGCATAGCACTAAGCTCTCTATTGCACGCTGACAACGCAGAGCTGCGCAAAGTAACAGCAGCATAGGTCAATAACATAATAGCTCCAACCACACTGCATACCTGTACAAGCACACTGCTGCTTTCCACTGCAGGCTTCTCCTGTACATTTCTTTCTACAACGCGCACCTGCTGGCGGGGCTGCTCAGCCCAACGCTCGTGGCTATAGTCTCTGGCTAAATTATCGTAATCCTTGCCCCACATATTAACACCTTCACATCAAATCTTTATAGCATATCTAAGCCGTGCACTGCGTGAACGAGGATTTTCCTCAACCTCCGCCTTGGACGGAACGATGTTTCCAACCTTTTTCAAAAGTGGCTTTTTGCCACATACACAAACCGGCAGCTGCGGAGGACAGGTGCACCCCTTAGCCAGTCTAGCAAAAACCTGCTTTACAATTCTATCCTCTAGGGAATGGAAGGTAATAACACCAATGCGACCGCCGCTCTTTAAACGCTCAACAGCGGTACAGATGGTATCCTCCAAAATTCCCAGCTCGTTATTAACCTCAATGCGGATTGCCTGAAAGGTTCGCTTTGCCGGATGAGGACCATCAATTCTTGCTCCCTTGGGAATAGCCCTTTTAATAATATCCACAAGCTCATAGGTGGTGGTAATGGGCTTTTCCTTACGCGCCGCCACAATAAACTGAGCAATACGCTTACTCCAACGCTCTTCACCGTACCTGTAGATAATATCTGCCAGCTCCTCCTCCTTGTAGTGATTAACCACGTACTCGGCATCAAGCTTAGCATTTTTATTCATACGCATGTCCAAAGGACCGTCATGCATATAAGAAAAACCACGCTCAGGAGTATCAAGCTGATAGCTGGACACGCCCAAATCAAAGAAAATACCATCTATTTGGTCAATGCCCTTGGCGTCTAGTACATTAGCAAAATCCTTAAAATTGGACTGTGCCACTGCTGTCTGACAGGTAAACTTGCCCAAAAGACGCTCAGAGGCAGCCGCTATCGCGTCAGCGTCCTGGTCAATACCTAAAAGTAAACCACCCGCCTCTAGCTGAGAAGCAAAGCCCCTGCTATGACCAGCACCACCCATAGTGCAGTCAACATAAATACCATTTTTATCTGTTATAAGAAACTCCACGCTCTCCTTGAGCAGGATGCTTACATGCTTAAATTCCATCTTTTTCCGCCCTTAAATTCCCAAGCTAGCTAACTGCTCCGCTAATTCATTAACGCTTTCCTCGTTAGCATCGTTATATTCAGCCCATTTCTGAGCATCCCAAATTTCAGCTCTATTACCTACACCTACAATCACCGCATCCTTTTCCAAGGAAGCATGACGACGAAGGTTAGGTGGCAGCAGTACCCTGCCCTGCTTATCGCACTCGGCCTCGCAGGCACCGCCAAATAAAAAACGTGTAAACTTACGGGCATCTCCAAGGCTCATGGGCAAAGCAGCCAGCTTTTGCTCCAACAGCTGCCACTGCTCCATATCATAAACAAAAAGACAACCATCCAAGCCCTTGGTAATGATGAATTTCCCGCCTAAGCTTTCCCTAAGCTTAGCAGGCATAGCAAGACGACCCTTTGCATCTAGGGTATGTTCGAATTCACCTAAAAGCATATCAGTCGCCCCCTTTTTCACCACATTAACCCACTTTTTACCATTATATCTTTATTTCCCACTTCTTGCAATAGGATAAGCCTGCTATAGAGGGGTTTTTCATAAAATATTTACAAATAAATTAACATTATTGACATAAATATTCCGCAAAAAATTTTCCCACGACATTTGGAGATTATTGCCCCATGTGCTATAATATTGAAAGCGATGAAAACACGCTTAAAAAACGTTAAAAGGAGACTATAAATTATGGTAACTAAAGATACTGGCATCATTGAAGCAGTTCAAAATCATCCTGAAATCATCGAGGTTTTCGCTGAATACGGCTTAGGCTGCATCGGCTGCATGGCTGCTCACTTTGAAACCATCGGCCAAGGCGCTGGCGCTCATGGCATCGACGTTGACCTCGGGGTGCTCGTCGCCGATAAGCTTGTCGGCACGGTGGCGGGCCTTGCAGGCACGGCAGTCCAGCAGGGGGTCCGAGAAGCTGGAAACGTGGCCGGTGGTCACCCAGGTCTGGGGGTTCATAATGATAGCGGCATCCAGGCCCACATTGTAGGGGCTCTCCTGGACAAACTTCTTCAGCCATGCTTTCTTGACGTTGTTCTTGAACTCAACGCCCAGGGGGCCGTAATCCCAGCTGTTGGCCAGACCGCCGTAGATCTCAGAACCGGGGAACACATAACCACGGTTCTTGCAGAGATTGACGA
>USBG01000183.1 GCA_900552855.1 uncultured Phascolarctobacterium sp.
CCTCTCTGGGGATCCTATGGAAGGCATTGGCGTTATTCTCGAAGGCAGTGCGTTACTGACACGTGAAAATGTTATGGGCCAACGCGTTATTATGGCTAACCTTGAACAGTCTGATATTTTTGGTGAAGCATTACTATTTAGTAAACAACCATTATGGCCTGCTACGATTAAAGCTACAAAGGTTAGTAAAATTATGTTCATTCCTCTTGAAACATTTATTGATACATTGCCTGATTGCCAACAATGCCAAACAAAAATCTTGTCCAACCTATTGGAGGACTTGTCTGAAAAAGCTATTCTCCTTACAAGAAAGGTTCATTATCTTACCTTGAAAGGTATGCGCGAGAAGATTTTCGCGTACTTAACAGACATTTATAAACGTCAGCAGTCTACAACAATCCACTTGCCACATAACCGCGAGCAAATGGCAGAGGTACTCAATGTATCTCGCACAGCACTTAGCCGCGAACTCGGGCGCCTAAGAGATGAAGGCATTATCGATATTACAGGCCGTACAGTAACACTAAAAGACGTGGAAGGAATCGAAGAATTCGGTTTTAATAGCTTCTAGCATATCTTTTAACCTATAATAAAACTAAAAATATACAATAAACGTAAAAAGGTCTCCCTATATAATCTAGGGAGACCTTTTGGGTTATAGGACAAAAAGTGTGTGTGACTAATCCCAATAAGTTGGAAAATCTGTAGACATATGTAGCTCATTCCAAACAGGAGCATCACCCCATTGAGAGATGGAACGATCTATTTGGCAATAATCAGATAACCGTTTGTAGATAGCAGCAATCGATTCATCTGTAGGCATACAATTTAATATATCTGAAATAGAAAGCGGTCTTGGTGAGTGCATATAGCACCACCAGAACACCGCTTTTATTCGTCTTTCAATAGACATTCCTCTATGATTACGTAACATAGTGCGTAACTGAGCATTTACACCACCTTCTATACGATTATTAGTAGCTGGGCAGGTACATGTTAACGATGCATCTAAGTAAGTAAATAAACATCTTTTGTTAATCAATTTAACTAAGGAATTTTCTGCTTTTATAAGTCGTTCATGTTTAGGTCGTATCGTACCATTTTCATCAACTGTTATTTCTGATAGGAATACCCTATGTCGTACTTTCCATGACATAACGTTTTGTACCCACTTCATAGCATGATCTTGCGTGTGTATTGTTAATAAATCCCTTGCAATTCCATATAACTCACAACCAGCAATCGTTTTAGGACGTATTGTTGTATAACGTTTTACTTGTTGAAATGCATGAAATAAGCACCTTTGTAGTTTGGCTTTCGGCCAAACTTTTTTTAATGCCTTTTGAAAGCCGGTACCACCATCAGATATAACTACTATAGGTGATGAAATACGTCGTAATAAAGCCTCCCAAGCCTTAGAATGCTCATATCTACAAACATACCAGCCTAAGACATGCGTCTCATTACAACAGATTAAAATACAAGCATTTCTAGCTAAATAAATACCATCAACAAATACCACACTACTTGATGATTCAACTTTTGGTGGTAATGGCCAAAGCTCCCAAAACTGTGATGTTTTTCTACGAAATGAACGTCCATCGCCAGCCATATCTAACTGTGTGTGTTTACCAAATAACCAATCCAAAAACATCTGTAAATTATTGTTAGTTTTATTCACTTTATTTGTGAATGAGCAAGAACATTGATTACAATACCAACGTTGAGAACCCGCATTTGTTTTACCATTTCTCTTACAGACGAAACCACAATTAGGGCATCTGACTAGTTTCATAATTATACTCCTTCTAAAAAATATATCTCTTTAGAAAGATAAAACCTCATTTGAGTCAGTAAAATCAAGGAGTTTCAGACTTTTTAGCAACACTTTTTGTCCTATAACCCTATTATGATGTAGAGCTCTCTTGGAACTGTATAGGCTCCTGTAGAGCGATGGAAATTAACATGTTTATGGAGCTTGCGGATTCTGCATAGATAAACTTGTAAAATTTGAATTGTTTTACTTGCAAAATTTTCGATACATGCTATACTTAGTTCATAACCTATTATTGTGATATGAATTAAAAGAGGTGTATTATGAATATTCCATTCTTTACAGATTACCTCATGTTAAGCAATCCACTAAGTATTGGTATTATCGCAGTGTTTGTACTTGCGTTAATTGGTATTTATGTGTTGCAACGCAAGGGCACATCCTTCGGTAATCTCGTTATTATTGGTACCATTGTTGGTGCCGTACTCGGTATTGCAGTTCAAATTATTGCAGGCTTCCCAGATGATCCATCTAAAGTGGTTTACATCAAAGAAAGTACTAAGTGGTTCTCTCTAGTGGGGGGCGGCTTCATCGATTTGATTCGTATGCTTGTTATTCCTATTGTATTTATTTCTATCGTCCATGTTATCTTGCACATGGAGGCGGGTGCTAACCTTAAAAAGTTAGTAGTTGCCATGGTATCTACTAACCTTGGCATGGTAGCTGTTGCTGCTATCGTTGGTCTTATCTTGGGTAATGCCTTTGGTTTAGGTCAAGGTTTT
>USBG01000184.1 GCA_900552855.1 uncultured Phascolarctobacterium sp.
GTCCCCGCCGTATGCGCGCTAATGCTAATCTGCGTGCAATGGTTTGCGAAACCGAGGTTTCTGTAAAGGACCTTATTTATCCGCTTTTCGTCGTTCCTGGCGAAAATATTAAACACGAAATCGAATCCCTGCCTGGCAACTACCATTGGTCCTTAGACCGTGTAATGGAAGCTGTTGACGAAGTTGTAGAGCTTGGTATCCCCTCTATTATCCTCTTTGGTCTGCCCTCCTACAAGGATGCTATTGGCAGCAGTGGTTGGGGCATGAACGAGCCCGTTCAAAAGGCTTGTACCCTTATTAAAGAAAAATACCCTGAACTGGTTATTATTACTGACGTTTGCCTGTGCGAATATACCGAGCATGGTCATTGCGGTGTTTTAGAGCATGGCTGCACCGTAAACAACGATGCTACCCTGCCTTTGCTGACTAAGGTAGCTGTTTCTCATGCTAAAGCTGGCGCTGATATGATTGCTCCCTCTAATATGATGGATGGTTATGTCCGTGCAATCCGCGAAGGACTGGATGAAGCTGGCTTCAACCACATTCCTATCATGGCATATTCTGCTAAATTTGCTTCTGCCTACTATGGTCCCTTCCGTGCAGCTGCGGATTCCACTCCTGCTGCTGGTGACCGCAAGGGCTATCAAATGGACCCAGCCAATACTGATGAAGCCCTTCGCGAGGTTGAACTGGACATTGAAGAAGGCGCTGATATCGTAATGGTTAAGCCTGCTCTGGCGTTTTTAGACATTGTGCAACGCGTTCACGAAACCTTCAACCGTCCCTTATGCGTTTATAACGTAAGCGGTGAATATGCTATGGTTAAGGCTGCTGCAGAAAAGGGTTGGATTGACGAAAAACGCATTGTTATGGAAACCATGCTTGGCTTTAAACGTGCCGGTGCCAAAATGATTATTACTTATCACGCTCTTGACGTAGCTAAATGGCTGCAAGAGAAATAAGGAGAAGATTATGGATCACACAAAATCTAGTCGTGTTTTTGAGGAAGCACGTAAATTTATTCCTGGTGGCGTAAACAGCCCCGTACGCTCCTTCCGCAGTGTAGGCGGTGTCCCCCCGTTTATTAATGGTGGTAAAGGCAGCCGTATTTATGATATCGATGGTAACGAATATCTGGACTATGTACTTTCCTATGGTCCTCTGCTGATGGGACATGCACCTGCATGCGTAACCGATGCTATTAAAGCTGCTGCAGAAAAAGGCACCTCCTATGGTGCACCTACTGTAGCAGAGGTTGAACTGGCTGAAATTATCTGCCACCTGATTCCCTCTATGGAAATGGTGCGTATGGTAAACAGCGGTACCGAAGCAACTATGAGTGCACTGCGTCTGGCTCGTGCGTATACCGGACGTGAATGCATTGTAAAATTCATCGGCTGCTACCATGGTCACCACGACAGCCTGTTAGTAAAAGCTGGCAGTGGCGGAGCTACCTTTGGCGTTCCTGATAGCCCTGGTGTACCCTCTGCAGTTGCAGCAACCACTATCACCGTTCCCTTTAACGATCTTCCTGCTTTGGAAAAGGTCTTTGCTGAGCGTGGCCAAGAGATTGCAGCAGTAATCTTAGAGCCTACACCTGGTAACATGGGTCTGGTGCTGCCTCACGAAGGCTATTTAGCAGCAGTTCGTAAGCTGACTAAAGACTACGGTGCACTCTTCATCTGTGATGAGGTAATGAGTGGCTTCCGCAGTGCTCAGGGTGGCTCTCAATCCCTTTATGACATCGACCCTGATATTACCTGCTTAGGCAAGGTTATTGGCGGTGGTCTGCCTGTTGCTGCCTATGGCGGCAAACGTGAAATTATGAGCATGGTATCTCCTGCAGGTCCTATGTATCAGGCAGGCACTCTTAGCGGCAACCCCTTAGCAATGGCCGCAGGCATTGCAGCCCTCAGCTATATGGTTGATAATGATGTATGCCTGAAGCTGGAAAGCAGAACTGCCATCCTTACCGGTGGTCTGGAAAAAGCAGCTAAAAAGGCTGGTGTTCCCGTACAGGTTCATCGTCTTGGCAGCATGTTCACTGTCTTCTTTAACGACAAACCTGTTGTTGACTTTGACACAGCAGCAGCAAGTGATTTGGAAGCATTTAAAATCTACTTCCACTCCATGCTGGAGCAGGGCATCTATCTGCCGCCTTCTCAATTTGAGACTAACTTTGTTTCCTATGCTCATACTCCTGAAGATATTCAGAGAACCATTGATGCAGCAGAGGTTGCCTTCCAAAAGGTTGCTGAAGCAAGAGGCTACAAGGCTGAATAATATACTCCACTAAATACTAAGACCTAGTGTACTTCTGGTATACTAGGTCTTTTTTCATATATAGCTCTAAAATAGATAGCAACATAATGAAGTCCCTATACTAATCATCAAGTACTGTCTAAGCACTTAATTAAACCAATCCGCATTAAACATCTCTAAAAAATAACGATGTACCTGTCTAAAAGTACATCGTTATCTGTATAAGCGGTTATTTTAATTTTTATAGAGCCAAGCTTATTACACAAACATCAGCAGGCT
>USBG01000185.1 GCA_900552855.1 uncultured Phascolarctobacterium sp.
CGGTATTTGCGATGGTATGCTTTTGCATGCGCCACTTGGAACAGAGGGCTTTGGCTATGATCCGTTGTTCTGGTCTACAGAGCTTCATAAGGGTATGGGCGAGGCAACTATGCAGGAGAAAAATAAAATTAGCCATCGCGGTAAAGCAATCCGCAAGCTGGTAAATATTTGGACTAAGAAGAAAAATAAAGAAAATAAAGAGAATTGAGCATATAACTTTTAAGTAATTTGTTATTGAGGGATTTTGGAGTTTGATAACATGAAGTTAGGTATTACAGGTGATACTCATGGCAATGTACAAGCCATGCGTCAGCTGCTACAGCTTACTCCTCCGGTGGAGATGTGGTTGCACACCGGTGATCATGCTGATGATGCCAATCTTTTGGCAACAATGACAAAGCTTCCGGTTGTACGTGTGCTTGGTAATTGTGATATGGGTACTAAAAATGCCAAAATTGATGAAATGCTGGAGCTAGAAGGCTTTCATATATGGCTTACCCATGGTCATAGATATATTGAACGCAATGAGCGTGCTGATTTGGGCTATTGGGCTAAGCAGCTAGGGCAGGATGTTGTAATTTTTGGACATACTCATATTCCAATGTGCGAATATTATGGAGATACACTTCTAATTAATCCTGGCAGTCCGTCACGTCCGCGTGGTGGCTCTGAGCCATGCTTTGCTGTATTGACGCTGCAAAGAGGAAAAACTCCTGAGATTGAATACATTTCTCTAACTAAGCTGCAAAAAAGCTTGTTTTAATGTGCATTAAAGCGCAGTTTTCATCATTTTGGTGAAGACTGCGTTTTTTATTTGAAATTTTAAAATTAAAGGATTCATAAAGCTAATAAATAATAATTTTTGAGTGTAAAAGGTAGGAAGTAGAGCTATAAAAGTAAACAGTACTAATCCTTGTGCAGAGGACAGTATACTAACTTTCGAAAAAGAAACAATAATATTACAAAAAATTCACAGATATAGAGTATTTTAATTAATAGGCATATTGCTATATATAGGCCTTTAATTTATAATGAGTGTATACTATATACAATATATTCCGTTAGCATATATAAAAAATTTGGGAGGAATTGAAAATGACTATGACATTACGTGAAGAAACCTTAAAAATGCATCTCGAAAATAATGGCAAGCTTGCTGTTACCTGTAAGGTACCTTTAGAAAACCGCCACGATTTAGCTGTGGCCTATACACCTGGCGTTGCTGAGCCTTGTAAGGAAATTAAAGAGAAAAAGGAAATGTCCTTTGAATATACCTGCCGTGGTAATATGGTTGCTATCGTATCTGATGGTACTCGTGTATTGGGCTTAGGTGATATTGGCCCCGAGGCAGCTATGCCTGTTATGGAAGGCAAGGCTGTTCTTTTTAAAACCTTTGGCGATGTTGATGCAGTTCCTGTATGCCTTGGTACAAAGGATGCTGACGAATTCATTCGTACTGTAGAAATCTTACAGCCTAGCTTTGCTGGTATTAATCTGGAGGATATTTATTCTCCGAAATGCTATGATATTGAAGATCGTTTAAAGGAGATTTGTGATATTCCTGTATTCCATGATGATCAGCATGGTACAGCCATTGCCTGCTTGTCCGCTGTTTTAGGTGGTCTGCGCTATGTTAAAAAGGATATTAAAACTGCTAAATTTGTAGTTAATGGCTGCGGTGCTGCAGGTAGTGCAATTGGCAGATTACTGGTTTCCATGGGTGCTGAAAACGTAATTATGGTTGATCGTTTTGGTGCACTTTATGAAGGTATGGATGCTCAGTTAGACCGTATTCAAGCTTATTTGGCTAGCGTAACTAATAAAGAGCATAAGCAAGGCACCTTGGCTGATGTTGCTAAGGGTGCTGATGTTTTGATTGGTGTATCCGCTCCTAATGTATTTACTAAAGAAATTATGCAAAGCATGGCTGAAAAGAGCATTGTTTTTGCACTGGCAAATCCTGTTCCTGAAACCACCTATGATGCAGCTAAAGAGGCTGGTGTAGCTGTTGCTGGTACCGGACGTAGTGATAGCCCCAACCAAGTTAACAATGTAACAGTATTCCCTGGCGTATTCCGTGGTGCTATTGATGTTCGTGCACGTGCTATTACTGAAGAAATGAAGGTTGCTGCAGTTTATGCAATTGCTGAACTGATTGACGAAAAAGATCTGCGTGAGGATTATGTTGTTCCTGATGCTTTTGATCCACGTGTAGCTCCTGCCGTAGCTGCAGCAGTTGCTAAGGTGGCTATTGAAAGTGGTTTAGCTCGTAAAATTGTTGATCCAGAAGAGGTTCGTGCTAATACTGCTAAACGCGTTGGTCGTTAAAATATTTCCTATTTTATTTTGCGTAAGAAAGGAAGATTAATAAGTATGAGAGAAATTAATGTAAGCGAAGTTAAGGATGTTGTTAGCAGACTTTGCGTTGAGTCCTGCTGCTATCTGCCTCAGCCTGTACAAGATAAAATTAAAGCTGCTATGTTAACTGAAGAGTCTCCTCTTGGTCGTGAAATACTGGGAACTC
>USBG01000186.1 GCA_900552855.1 uncultured Phascolarctobacterium sp.
GGCAGCAATGGTGGAGAAGGAGGCAGTTCATGTTGATGAACAGCCTAAAATAGCTGGTGTATTTTTGAAGCGTCTTGAGATTGGTATGTCGATTCAGTCCGATACTACAATTCAGTATATACTAGGTGCTCAAAAGGAAATAATCACCTATGCTGATACTGAAATTCAAAATCCCTATAATACATATCAGAACCCCGGACTACCGCCTGGACCGATTGCTAGCCCTGGTGTTAGTGCTATGAAGGCTGTGCTGGAGCCGGAAAAGACTGATTACTTATACTTTGTTGCAGAAAATAACGGCTATCACCGTTTTTCTAAAACATATGAAGAACACTTGCGTGCCATTCGTGAGATTGGCTAATGGAGGCAGGAATGGCAAAATTATTACATAAGCCGGAGCTTTTAGCACCGGCAGGCAATATGGAAAAAGGTAAAATGGCTTTGCTTTATGGTGCAGATGCCATTTATCTTGGAGGCAAAATGTTTGGCCTCCGTGCCTTTGCTAACAATTTTTCAACAGATGAAATTGCAGAAATGTGCGAGTATGCTCATGGACTAGGCAAAAAGGTTTATGTTACTGTAAACATTTTTGCTCATAATGAGGATGTAAGCAAGCTTCCTGACTATCTTATCGAGCTTGAAAAGGCTAAGGTAGATGCTTTGCTTATTTCTGATTTGGGTGTATGGTCTACAGCACGTCAGGTTGTGCCTAATATGGCACTGCACGTAAGTACTCAGGCTAATACTACCAACTACGCTTCTGTGAAGGCGTGGGAGCAATTAGGCGCGGAGCGCGTTGTTTTAGCACGCGAGCTGAGCCTGGCAGAAATTGCTGAAATTAGTGAAAAGACTAATGTTGAGCTTGAAACCTTTGTACATGGTGCAATGTGCATTTCTTATTCTGGTCGTTGTCTTTTAAGCAGCTATATGACCGGTCGTGATGGCAATCGTGGTGCTTGCACTCAGGCTTGCCGTTGGGAATATAATATGTACAAGCTGGGCGAGCAAAAGCGTCCTGGCGAGTATTTTGACATCGAAGAGGATGAGCGCGGTACCTATATTATGAACTCTAAGGACCTGTGCCTCATTGAATATTTGCCTGAGCTGATGCGTGCAGGCGTATGCAGTCTTAAAATTGAAGGACGTATGAAGAGCGTTCACTACGCTGCAACTGTGGTTAGTGTTTATCGCAGAGCTATTGATAAGTGCTGGGAGGACATGGATAACTATTCTGTTCTGGAAGAATGGATTACTGAGCTGAATAAGGTGTCCCACCGTCAGTACACTACTGGCTTTGCAATTTCTAAGCCTGACCGTAGTGCACAGGTATACAATACTTCCAAGCAGGAGCAAACCCATGACTTTGTAGGTATTGTATTGAGCTATGATCCAGAAGCAAAGCGTGCTTATTTTGAGCACCGCAACAATGTTAAGGCAGGGGAGAGCCTTGAGCTGTTAATGCCAAATGGCCAGCTGCTTCCCTTTGTTTTAGAAGATATGATGGATGAGGAAGGTACTCCTATTGATTGTGCACCTCATGCGCAGCAGAAATTCTCCGCAAAAAGCGAAATGCCCCTGCTGCCCTTTACTTTAGTTCGCAGAAAGGTTGTAGAAAATGAACGATAATGATCCTGGGCCCCATAGTATGATTTATGCACAGGTTGCACCGGAGCGTATTGCCGATGTAAACTGGATTATGGAGGGCTATGAACATCTGGCCTTAGTAGGTACTGTAGATGGAAGTGCTGGACTAATAAAGTTTTACACAACTCCTGATACCTACTTTGATACCATTGATATTCTGACAAATATGCCATTTGAAGTAAATCTTGTAGACTATTGATTATAGTATATTTTATGCTCAATAGTCTCAAACTTTGTCACTATTATTAATTATAGTGGTAGATATTGAAATACAATTGTAGAAATTGTTGAAAGTTTTGCTAATGAGTGGTAAAATATTTAGGTGAATTGTATCATTCTTGACGCGGATAAGAAAGAGGGTTGTTGTAATGGCGCGTGTAAATAGAGTTTTGGAGCTTTTAGCAAGGGAACAGATTGACTGCGTCATTATTAAGGACGTAACTACTATTCGTTATATTACAGGCTTTAGTGGTGATTCTAGCATTTTTTATCTGGATCGCTATAAAGGCGTGCTGATTACTGATGGCCGCTATACTGAGCAGGCTAAGTCTGAGATGAAATTTTTCCAGGTTATGGAATACCAGCCTCAGAATGCTGCTAGTATTTGGCAGGCTGCAGCTGTCTTGGCTAAGGACGCTAGTGCTAAGGTTGTCGGCTTTGATGGAGATAACTATTCCTTTACTGAGTATATGACGCTTCAGGGAATTCTGGAGGGTGTTACTTTAAAGAGCCTTGATTTTAGCGGTATCCGCATGATTAAGGATAAAAAAGAGCTGGATATGCTTTTGAGAGCAGCAAGCATTGCAGACGATGCTTTTGTACGTCTTTTGGAGGATATTCGCCCTGGACGCAGCGAGCGCTCACTAGCTGGACGCTTGG
>USBG01000187.1 GCA_900552855.1 uncultured Phascolarctobacterium sp.
TGTAAATGTATCCAGTAACAATTTATCGACTGGAAGCTTTTCAGCTTCTTTGATAAAGTCCCCAGTAGTTTTATCTGCATACCAAATGTGACCCAGCTCGTTAATAATAGTGTCATCCTTGCTGATGTCGTCATTTAATCTGTCTTTTACAGCCGCTGCATCAAAACCTTCTTTTTGAACATCAATGGTATAAGGAGGATGGTTACTAGTAGTCAGGATAGCATGGAATACCTTTTCTCCCTGCTTCTCCTTGGCAATATACTTATTAATCTCAGCAAAGAGCTGCTTATCGCTGCACCCCCAGGCGTTACCACCTTCAGATGCAAATTCGTCAGCACAGTGAAATTCATCAAAGCTTTGTGCCAAAGCATAGTTTTTAATATTTTGCCAACCAGAAAAACCACCGTACCAAAATACAGTTTTGTAGCCAAGCTGCTTCATAATATATCCCAATCCCATTTGATATTTTGCTTCAAAGGTTTTAGGCTGATAGTTTTCGTATAAACCGCTGCTTGGCAAACCAGAAATAATGCCATTTAAGGAAGTCATAGTACCATTACCATTAGCTAGCATAGTATTAACATGGGCGCTATTAGGTGCGTTCTTTAATGCCATAGTTTGATTGACTAAACCTAAATCCTTAAACTTAGGCAGAAATGGCCATTCACCAAAGCTTTCTCCAATCACTAAAAAAATATTGTCAGGCTTTTCTGTTCTCTTTGGAGCTTTAACGGTACGCACAAAAGCATCATCAATAGTTTTTGCATCAGGATTGCCACCTACAAAAGCAATATGTTTTCGCAACTCATCGGTAGATATATTGACATTGTTAACCCTATCAAGACGTTTCTTCATATTATGTACACGATATAAGGCCTGACCATCGTCTAATACAGCTTCATTCAACAGTTTAGAATTAAAACGACCTGCGCTTTCCCAATTTACAGACCCTGCATAGTTAAAGGCACCGCCGTAACGGGTAAACACGCATAAGATTGGTAAGCATATTATTAATACAGGAATAGCAAATTTAAGATTTTTCTTAGTTGCGATAAAAATTGTAGTTCTTTCTAAAAACGCCTTAAATGCATAACCAAGAACAACACCTACTACAACAGCTACGGGCAAACGCCACCACAGCTGATATTCCTGCACTGCTGTCATAAAGGTAGCATAAATATCATCGTGCATACCGTTAATCAGAATCATATTAAAGCCGGAATTAAATATTTTGTAGTAGGGAATTCTGGCAAAGAAGCATAGGGTAAAAAATATCAGTGCCAGCTTATGCCAAGCTAATCTAATTTTATTGCTCCACTCCTGCTTTATAAATATTCCAGGCAGGGTTGCCAATGCAAACCCAATTACACACAGCATACCAGCAGTTTTCATGCTTAATCTAAAGCCTAAAATCATAGCATCTGCCACCTGTGTATAAATTCCTGCTAATTGAGAGCTGTACGCACAAATGAACAACGCTCTAAATATAGTAAAAATAACACACCAAAATACAAAAGCCTTTAAGTCCTGCTGCAGGCCTTGTAAGAATTTATTAAAATATTTCATTGTATCACTCCAACCTAATAAATTCGATATAATCAGCACTATACATTACTATCTAATATATTATATGGCACAATCCAATAAATAACAAGCGTACAGTATGTGAGCAAAATATAAAAGGGCTGCACCAAAGTACAGCCCCAATTATTGTATAATACAAAATTACTTTTTACATAAATTAGTAAAGTAATTATTCACTAACGTATACATCATAATGTACACACCTAACTCCGATAACTCTTCCGCTAATTCACCATGAAATATATCAACACTGCCTTTTTCACCAATCCAAGACATCAATATAAAAAGCATCAACATAATAAATGAGCTAGTTGGGAATTTTAATGTTCTTATTACCACCCATATTTTAGCTTGATAAAGCAAATAGATTAGTAAAAACAATAATATTCCTACCATCGGATGAACTAGTTGCCCGTATAATCCCATTTCTGAATATTGGTATATGCCACCATCTGGATGTAAGAGCAAAGCTCTCCCCCAACTAATCTCGCGCATTGTTAATAAGAAGAAAAAAAGTGCCCCAGCGTAACACAACGCTGTTTGGCTACCACCCCAATTGCGAAGCACTATATTCCTATGACGATAACATATTATAGAAGTCACAATGAGACACACTAGCTGAATATTTTCTATAACACCATTTTCATCACCCCAAGAAATAGGCAAAATCATATTTAACGGAATTAACAAAAACAAATATATCCAATACATCATACCTAAAACCAACCTTAAATAATTATTTATGACTTTTGACTTATCAGTCACAACTCTCTTGTGAAATATTCTATACCATATTGTCTTCTATATCAAGTATATTACTTATTTAATTAATATATGGTTCATTGTAAAATGAAATTGCACACCTTGAAAACAGAATAAAAATAGTCCA
>USBG01000188.1 GCA_900552855.1 uncultured Phascolarctobacterium sp.
CCTGAGTAATCATAACTACAAACCAGCTGATAATAACTACCAAGGGAATACCTGCTAATGGGTCCACCATAGTAGCCGCATCAGGCAGCTTGGAAACTAACACATCCCAACCGCCAATATTGCTGACAGAGCTTACACAGGAATATAAAATACCAAGATAAATCAAGGTTACACTGACAATATTAGCCAGTCCACTAGACCAAAGTCCGCCAATAAGAGTGATACCAATAAACACAACGGCACTCATCAGCATACCACCCTGGAAAGAAAAAATATCTGGCAGAAGACTGCTTAAAATTGCACCACCAGCTAAATACTGCAAAGCTGTGATAACACACATAATGATAACTAAGCCAACCGCACTGATTACACGGCCCTTAATATCATAGTATTTTTCAAAGAATTCAGGAATAGTAGAAACCTGCATCGCACGCAGCTTTCCTGCTGCTGCTAAACCCATAACAACAGAGCCTGCAGCCCATGCCGCATTATACCAACCAGCTGCCATACCAATGCTAAAGGCCCTTTCTGCTACACCAACTGTAGATGCAGCACCAACAGCAAGACCAGTAATATTGACTGCAATCAAGGTGCTACTCAGCTTGCGGCCTGCAAACAGATACTCTGTAGCACCCTTGTCAGCCCTTCGCTTCACCCAAAAGCTTATGCCAAAAAGCATAGCAATGTACAAACAAACAATAATCAACTGAATAGACATAAAATTACACTACCTTTCTTCCATGCTTCACACACACTACAAAATTTGCACTGCTCCAAAAGAGCGCTACCATACTACCACGTACAATTGGTAATAAATTGTCTTTATTATACCAACTTTCATCAACAAATTAAAGCACTTGCCTAAAAAAATCACCCTATCTATTTTTACCCTAAATAATATCCTACCCTTATGTAAAAAGCTTAACAAATTACCCATTATAATAAAAGAAAATTTTGTTCAAAGAGAGCTTTAGAAGAGGATTTTGCTGATTTGCGTCGAATCTTAAATAAGTATATTATTAATACCTTTAGGAGATTTTTATTATGTACACATATGTTACTCAAGGCACATGTGCCAAAAAGATCAATTTTGATATTGTAGACGGCAAGCTGCACAACGTCTCCTTCGCTGGTGGCTGCCCTGGTAATCTAAAGGCCATCAGCCTTTTAGTTGAAGGCATGGATGCACGTAAGGTTGCTGAGCTTTTTGCTGGCAATGACTGTGGTGGTCGTGGTACCAGCTGTGCAGACCAATTAAGCAAAGCAATTTTAGAAAAGCTATAAGAACTGAGCAAGAATAAGCGAGCTTTAAGAAAGGAGGGGCTTTATGTATAAAATCGTAAAAAGCACAGAGCAAGGTCTAAACGAAGTAGAGTTAGAATCTCTGGAAAAAGGCTGTTGGATTGACGTAGTAGCTCCTTCCGAGGACGAATTACAGGAAATAGCCGAAGCTACACAGCTACAAATGGACTTTCTGTCTGCGGCCCTTGACGAAGAAGAAAAATCACGTATAGAGGTTGAAGATGACCAGCTGCTTATTCTGGTCGATATTCCTTTCTTACGCAGTAACAAGGACTACGACACCCTGCCTCTAGGCATTGTCGTTAATCAAAATTACATTATTACTGTTTGTTTGGAGCCGAATGCTGTTACTGCTGACTTTGGCACCCATAACAGCCGTATGTTCTCAACCTTTAAAAAGACTCGTTTTCTTTTCCAAATTCTTTATAAATCTGCAACACTGTACCTAAAATACATCCGTATCATTATTCGCAGAACAGATGAATTGGAGAATCACTTACGTCAATCAATGGAAAACAGCGAGCTGTTTAACCTGCTTGACCTCCAAAAATCCTTAACCTACTTCTCCACATCCCTGCGTAGTAATGCCATTGTTATGGAAAGACTGATGCGTCTTCGCAACTCTACTCAAACTAACCGTATTATTAAGGTTTACGAGGAGGACGAGGATCTTCTTGATGATGTTATTATCGAATATAAGCAGGCTGTAGAAATGGTTGAAATGTATAGCCACATTCTCAATAGCATGATTGAAGTGTTCGCCAGCATCATCAGCAACAACCTGAACCTTGTCATGAAATTTTTAGCATCCGTAACCATTATTTTAGCTATTCCTACCTTGATTTCTGGTCTATGGGGCATGAACGTTCCTGTTCCCTTTGCAGAAAGCTCCTATGGCTTTGCCTTCGTTCTGACATTGGCACTAAGCATTGCTGCTGCAACTGGATTTTTACTGTGGAAACGTCGTATGTTTTAAATATTATTAACACGCCAAGGCTTGCTTTTTAAGCAGGCTTTAGTTTTATCTAAAGGAGAAATTATGTCCAAGGTTATTTCAGAAAAGCTATTGGCAGGCATCATCTTTGGTGACACCGACAACAATGAATATATTTACCTACCTGGCGGTGAAGTAGGTACCGATAA
>USBG01000189.1 GCA_900552855.1 uncultured Phascolarctobacterium sp.
ACTGCAGTAGCTGCTGGTACTATGCTGGCTATGATTGGTCCTGTTGCTAAATAATTTTAGCCTTAGGCTTTAAAAGAGCTCACACATTGTGTGAGCTCTTTTTTTATTATACTGCATTATCTATACAAATAGGAAAATCTAGTATAAGAGAATATAATCTAAAATTTCAAATATTTTTATAATTAAACAAGGAATCAAATTATAGACTAGATATAATCTATTAAAAGTAGCGATTCGTTTTTTATTAAAAAACTTATTGGCATAAAAACCTTGTCATATTTAAACTAGTATGTTAAAATAAACATAACAAAATTATTATAATTTTTTGAGAGGTGAGATGAATGATACAGAAAGAAAAAGTCGAGGTATCTAAGGATGAATTATGTGCAATTGGTCATAAAATTAAGCTGACCCGTGTGCAAAAGCAGATTACACAAACAGACCTGGCTGCTGCATTATGTATTTCGAAGGCGCATTTAAGCAATATCGAAACTGGTAAAACAGTGGTTACTCTAGAAAATCTGTATAAAATGTCCAAGGCTTTGGATTGTAAAATTACCACCTTCTTAGAGGATGATACTCAAAAAAGCAGAGAAACAGAGGATATTAAATTAGAAGATATTGTTAAAGCTCTGCGATTAATAAAAGGTATTGAGTAAAAAAGTGATGTTGAATTAAAAGAACGGTTCTCGGACAACCGTTCTTTTTTTATGAATAGAAGTAATATATGGAGGTTAATATGCAGGCTTTTATAAAGGCAGTATTGGCACTGCTATTTTATACAATTACAATAGCCTTAACACCAATAACGGGACAAGCAGCGGAAAGGGATATTATTCTATTACATACCAATGATATCCACTGTGCCGTAAATGATGGTTTAGGCTTAGCTAGAGTAGGGTGGTTAAAGCAAGAGCTTAAAAAGGAAAATCCCAATGTCATTCTTATTGATGCGGGCGATGCTATTCAAGGGGCACCTGTAGGACGCTTGTCTAAGGGGAACTCCATGATTACAATTATGAATGCTGTTGGCTACGATTTCTGCATACCCGGTAATCATGAATTTGATTATGGTATGGACCGTTTTTTAGAGCTTAGTAAAAAGCTTGATGCTAGCTACTATTGTGCAAATATGAGAAAACTTTATGATCAGCAGAGTATACTACCAGCCTATAAAATATTTTCTTTTGAGGAAACTAAGGTAGCTTTAATTGGTGTAACTACTCCCGAAACGCTTACATCCTCTACGCCAATATTTTTTCAGGATGAATATGGACAATATATTTATAGCTTTTGCGAGGATAATGAGGGGACGGAATTATATAGCTCAGTGCAGGAGTGTATAAATAAAGTAAGAAAGGCTGGAGCAGAATACGTTTTTCTTGTTGCTCATTTAGGTAAGAACGGTGGTAATATAAAATGGACCAGCGTTGCTCTTGCTCGTAATACCTATGGAGTTAATGGTATTGTAGACGGTCATTCTCACGAGCAATATAATCAGCTAGTTGTTAATAAGCTTGGTGATGATGTTTTACTTATGTAGACAGGTAATAGACTTGCTGCTATTGGTCAAATTAACATTACTCCGAAGGGAAAAATAAAAAGCAAGCTTATTAGGGAAATTGCAGGAGAAGCAGATATCGTCAAGAAAGTTATTTCCCAGGAAATATTTAAGTATGAGCCACTTTTAGAGCAACCTGTTGGAGAAGCATTAGTTAAGCTTCATAGTTTTGATCCACAAACAGGGGTTAGACTTGTTAGACGTAGTGAAAGTAATATGGGTGATTTTGTTGCAGATTCCTTTAGGGCTGTACTTAATTGTGATGCTGCTATTGCTAATGGTGGTGGTATTCGTAAGGAGATTGCTCCCGGTATTATTACCTATAAAAATCTTATTGAAGCATTTCCCTTTGGAAATATGTGCAGTGTTATTGAGGTTACGGGACAGCAACTTTTAGATGCATTGGAAGTTGGTGTTAGAAAGTATCCTGAAGAAAGTGGTGGCTTTTTGCAGGTAGCTGGATTGAGCTATAGTATTGATTCCACCATACCGTCATCTGTTATAATGGATACACATGGTGATTTTGTAAAGGTTGACGGTCAGTATCGAGTACATAATGTTATGATTGGTGATGAGCCTTTAGATCTTAATAAAAACTACACCCTGGGAGGAATTGATTATATCCTTCGTCATGGTGGCAATGGTATGACAATGTTTAAGGGTGCAAGAGTGATCAAGGAGGCAGTTATTCAGGATTACGATGCAATTTTAGAGTATCTGCAAAATCATCTAAATGGTTGCATTGACGAGAAATATGCTAATCCTTATGGCGAGGGAAGAATTAGTGTAATTAGTGATAATTAAATTATCATATATGCAGTAAGTGAAAATATTTCAACATAAGTAAATTAACAAAGTTAGAA
>USBG01000190.1 GCA_900552855.1 uncultured Phascolarctobacterium sp.
GCATTGCTGGCGGACGTCCTGTTAAGGCAGAGATTTATCTGCATGGTTCCTTTGCGGAAACCTATAAGGGACATGGTACTGATGTAGCCTTATTGTCAGGCCTTATGGGTTGGCTGACAGATGATGAGCGTATTCCGCAGGCAAAGAATTTTGCTAAAGAAATTGGCATGGAGTATAGCTTCCAAAAATGTGATTTAGGCTCTTTGGCTCATCCTAATACCGTTTTATTTAGGCTTACTGGAGCAGATGGCAGCCAGTGTCAGGTAATTGGTTCATCTATAGGTGGTGGACAGGTTAAGGTAACAGAAATTGATGGCTATCCTGTAGAGCTTACAGGTAGACTGCCAGCAATTTTGACTATTCATCACGACACTCATGGTATTATTGCACTGGTAACCAGCGCGTTAGCTAATGTTGGTATTAATATTGCCACTATGCGTGTGTTCCGTAGCGATAAGGGTGGACTTGCTTCCATGGTTATTGAGTGTGACCAGGATGTTCCGGACCATATCATTAATCTGATTACTTTAATTAAGCCTATTGAATCTGTACGCTTTATTGCAAGTGTTTTGTGAGGATATTGATGAAAAAAGAAATGCTTTCTCTGAATAATTGGATTACTGAAGCTGAAGCTGCAGGTAAGTCCATGGATGATTTTTTACTGGCCTATAATGCAGGTCAGCTAGAATGCCCTGAACAGGAGCTTTTGCAAAAAATGCAGGAGATGCTGGATGTAATGGAGCATTCTGTAGAGGTTGGAATGAGCGGTGTACGCTCCAATAGTGGCCTTACTGGCGGTGATGCCAAGCGTCTTGCTGGTGCGGCAGGTGCTCAGGGCTTTGCAGGCATCTTAGGTGAAAAGGCATTAGATGCTGTTATTTTTGCAACTGCTGTAGGTGAATGTAACGCTGCTATGGGTAGAATTGTTGCTGCTCCTACTGCTGGTGCCAGTGGTGTATTGCCAGGCGTATTCTTTTCTTTGAAAAAGCATTATCAGCTTACTGACGAGGTATTACAGCGTGGTTTAGTAGTTGCAGGCGGTATAGGTCTGGTAATTGCAGATCGTGCATCCTTATCAGGTGCTATGGGCGGCTGTCAGGCAGAATGTGGTAGTGCGGCGGCTATGGCCGCAGGTGCTGCTGTAGCAATGCTGGGTGGTTCTCCCAGTCAGGTTGGTACTGCAGTATCAATTGTATTTAAAAACGTTTTAGGCCTTGTTTGTGACCCTGTAGCAGGCCTTGTTGAAGTTCCATGTATTAAGCGAAATGGTTCCTGTGCATTGCAGGCACTTTTAGCGGCAGAGCTAGCCTTAGCTGGCATTGGCAGCTTTATACCTGCTGATGAGGCTATTGACGCTATGAAGAGTGTAGGCGATAGCATGTGCTGCTCCTTGAAGGAAACAGCTGGCGGTGGTGTAGCTGTTTCTCCTACTGCTTTAGCATGGGCAAAAAATTATTTCAGCAAGGAAGATAAGTAGTCTGTGTCGAATATTAAGATAGACTAGTTTAAGTAATTTTTTAGTTAGCATATCAGGAAGCTTTTACAATCCTGAAATATATATACAAGGAGTGTTAATTATGCAAGCAATTTCCACTAACAATGCCCCCAAGGCTTTAGGTCCTTATTCTCAAGCAGTTCTGGCTGGTGCTAATCTGTACCTGTCCGGCCAAATTGCTATTAATCCCGAAACCGGTGCTATGGTTCAGGATTCTATTGAAGCAGAGACTGAGCAAATCATGAATAACATTGAAGCAATTCTTCTTGAAGCACGCTATAACTTTAATTATGTTGTAAAAACAACTATTTATGCTACTGATATTGCTTATTTCGATGCTATTAACAAGGTTTATGGAAAATTCTTCAAAATGACTCCTCCGGCTCGCTCCTTTGTACAGGTTGCAGGTCTGCCGAAGGGTGCTAGAGTAGAAATCGAGGTTTTGGCAATTAAATAATTTTGATTGCGTTTTTAAGCTTATGTAGTATCTAAAAAGCTCTGGGGAGCGTTGTGTTTCCCAGAGCTTTTTGTAGTGCATTATGGATTGTAGTGAGATAATCCTGCTGTTTTTAACCATATTCCTAAGAATATCGAAAAAAGTTTAAAAAAATTTCAAAAAAAGGCTTGACGATATCTGTATCATATTGTATAATTACATTCGTCGCCAAGCTATTAAGTTTGGAAACAATTTGGTGGCTGTGGTGAAGCGGTTAACACGGCGGATTGTGGCTCCGTTACGCGAGGGTTCGAATCCCTCCAGTCACCCCACCTGTTATCTTATTCTGTTTGGGGCGTAGCCAAGTCGGTAAGGCACGGGACTTTGACTCCCGCATGCGTTGGTTCGAGTCCAGCCGCCCCAGCCAAGTGATCCACTAGCTCAGTCGGTAGAGCACCTGACTTTTAATCAGGGTGTCCCGCG
>USBG01000191.1 GCA_900552855.1 uncultured Phascolarctobacterium sp.
GGATACCTGCTCTTCCATTGTATAGGAAGTCAGACTGTAGGTTCCCGGAAGATCCACCAGTTTGAATTCATGGCCATGGTACTTCATGGCTCCTTCCACCTTTTCCACCGTCACACCCGGCCAGTTACCCACATATTGATTAGAGCCTGTCAACTCATTAAACATAGTTGTTTTACCACAATTAGGGTTACCAACTAAAACAATCTTCACTTCATTCATTCTTTCCCACCTCATTCTACAGCTATGCTTTCAGCTTCACTTTTACGTAATGTCAGTTCATAGCCTCTTACGGTTACTTCTATAGGATCACCTAATGGTGCCAACTTACGCACAAAAATCTCAGTTCCCTTAGTAATACCCATATCCATTATTCTGCGCTTTAATGCGCCTTCGCCAGCCAGCCTTTTTACTTTTGCTGTCTCGCCAGCCTTTACATCCTTTAAGGTTTTCATAATGCCCTCCTAGCCTTAAATATAAATTTTAGATGCCATATTCTTGCTTAAAGCAATCCTTGCATCCTTTACGTTAACAATCAAATTGCCATCAAATTCTGTAATGATAGTTATTTCTGCGCCCTCTACAAAACCCATATTCTCTAAATGGCGCTTTACATCATTCTTACCACGTACAGCAGCAATTTTATTTACTTCTCCAGTTCTGGCCATCAAAAGCGGCATCATTTTAATCCTCATACCTTTCTACGCCAACCAGATTTTTATCAGTTAGCTTCAGTTAACTTATGTTATGAGTTTACATCAACTTGCTATTTCTTGTCAAGGATTTTTTATGAATTCCTTGGCTAACTGCATAATCAAGTTAGTCTATGCTTTCTATTTTGTGTTTATTTTTTTCGTTTTACCAATGTAGATTGTTGTACATTTTCTCTATTTAGAACTATTATTATTTTAAATTTATCTCAATGCTTTTTCACACAAGTGCTTCATAAAAGTAAATATAAAAATAGCTTCCCACTGCGTCTGTCCTTCGCAGTAAGAAGCTATTTTACTAAAATCCTGAATAATACAATGTCCAACGCATATATCACTGAAATTATTCAAGAGGAAAATAAAAGCATTTTTGATTGTAAAGCTTTATTAAAATTGTGTAAGAATTGTCTACATATATAATATTTTTAAGAAGGAAAATCTATAATATATCAACTAACAACTGCTCCAGCTGCAGGGAAGAACGGCCACACAGCAGGAATAACAACGATGGAAACAACCAGGCAAACAATAACTAGGCCTGTACCACATTTAATGTAGTCCATAAATTTATATTCGCCAGGACCAAGCACCAATGTATTAGGAGGTGTTCCTACAGGAGAAGCAAAGGCACAGCTAGAAGCAATCAGAACTGCCATCAATACAGCCTTAGGAGATGCGCCAATCTGGGCAGAAAGGGCAATACCCACAGGACAAAGTAAAGCTTTGGAAGCAGTATTGGACATAAACTGAGTAAGAATAACAGCCAGGATGAAAAGCACTGCAGTAACAAGATATGGTGAAGGATTGCCACCCATCATACTTACAGTAACCTCAGCAATTAGCTTGCCAGCACCACTGGTATTCATAGCATTAGCTACAGGAATCATGCCCGCAAACAAGAAAATAGTAATCCAGTCAATGGAATTATAGGCTTGCTTTTCAGTAATACAGCCAGTAAGTACACAAAGCACTGCACCAACAACAGCTGCAATCTCTAAAGAAACGATACTTGTTGCCATGCACAGAATTACGCCGGACATAATCACACCGCAGATAATCTGTTTTTTGGTGCTGGTGCAGGTTGCATCAATTTCCTGCTCAATTTCCATTGCCATTGCTGCATCAGCCTCACTATGATCAGGCAGGAAGTATTTACCAACAAACATCATGTAAATAATACCAGCAACGGTAATAGGAATACCAATATATGCATACTCAAAGAAACCAAATTGCAGGTTTTCCATACCTGCTGCCTTAAGAGCCACATTAGCCAAAATGTTTGGCGGAGTACCAATGAGAGTAATAGTACCGCCTAAGCCTGCTGCAAAGGCCAGTGGCATAAGCTCACGAGATTTAGAAATTTTAGCATTAGCGCAAATACCCAATACTACAGGAATAAGACAAGCAGTGGTACCAGTGTTAGAAAGGAAGGCGGACATAACTGCTGCAATTACCATAATACCAAACATCAGACTATTTTCACCTTTACCAAACAATCTAACAACAGCGCCACCAATTTTTTGTGCCAGACCAGTATAGAACATCGCCGCACCTACAACAAACATACCACCAAACAAAACTACGGTGGAATCTGCTAAACCAAGGAAAATTTGCTCTTTGGGAACTAATCCCAGCGCACCACAGCTTA
>USBG01000192.1 GCA_900552855.1 uncultured Phascolarctobacterium sp.
CCAGTCCTATTATTATCCTTGTTTGTGTTATTACCTTTTGTGCTTTGGCAGGCTATATTATTCCTGCAGGCGTTTATGAGCGTGTTAAGGATGTTCATACAGGAAAAATGGTTGTAGATCCTGCAACCTTCCATTATGTAGCACAAAATCCCACAGGCTTTTTCGATTTTTTTACATCTATTAATAAGGGCTTTAAGGGTGGCGTTACTATCATCGCCTTTCTGTTTATGGTAGGTGGTTCTTTAAATATTTTAGATAAAACTGGCGCTATTGTTGCTGGCTTAAGCACCTTGGTTAAAAAGATGCGTAATAACAGCTTGCTGCTTATTCCTGTTTTAATGACTACCTTGGCTACATTTTCTACCTTAGCTGGCTGTAACGAGGAATACCTGGCCTTTACACCTTTAGTTGTAAGCGTATGCTTGGCCTTAGGCTTTGACTCCTTAACTGCGTTGGGTATTTTGTTCTGTTCTGTAGCTGCTGGCTATGGTGCAGGCTGCACCCAGCCCTTTTCTGTAGGTGTTGCTCAGGGTATTGCTGGTGTACCTATTTTTTCAGGTCTGCCTTATCGAGTTGGTTTATTTTTCCTGCTTTTAGTTGTCAATATTTCCTTTGTAATGTATCATGCTCGCAAGGTGAAAAAGAATCCCAAAAGTAGTCCTGTGTACGAAATCGACCAAGCTAAAACTCATGAAATTAATCTTGATGAGCATCCTGCGCTGACTACTCGTCAGGCAATTTGTTTGGCACTGTTGGGCCTGAACTTTGTAGGTATTATTTTTGGCGTGCTTAAATTTGATTTCTATATGAATGAGATTTCTGCATTGTTTATTATTATGGGCGTGCTCTCTGGCATTATCTGTCGCCTTTCTCCTAACGAAATTTGTGATGCCTTTCTTGATGGCTGCAAGGGTATGATGCTGCCCTGTTTAGCAGTTGCTATGTGTAAGGCTGCTACTATTTTATTGGACAATGCCCGTGTAATGGACACCATTATTCATTATTTGGCAGGTATGCTGGATATTTTTCCGTCAGCCTTTATTGCCTTTGGTATGTTCATTATCCAGGACTGCTTCAATCTGCTGGTGCCCTCTAGCTCTGGTCAGGCAGCAATTTCTATGCCTATTATGGCGCCGCTGGCTGATATTGTGGGCTTAACCCGTCAAACTGCAGTTTTTGCCTTTACCTTAGGTGATGCTTTTACAAACTGCATTACTCCGGCATCCGGTGCAACTATGTCCTATTTGGCGATGTCCGGTGTACCCTATAAAAAGTGGCTGCGCTTTGTGCTTCCCTTGGTAGCAGTATGGTGGGTGATAGCTTTCTGTTTCCTGACATATGCAACTGCCATTAATCTTGGTCCGGTATAATGCTGGAAAGTAAATTGCTATAAGCATATAAAATGAACAAAAGCCCTCCTTATTAGCAAGCTAGTAGGGAGGGTATTTTATTGAAGATATCATGTCAATTTAAGCTAAATGGAATGTCGTCATTTTTTACGACCAGTATATATTAAAAAAAGTAATTTCTGAAAGACAATGATTGAATAAGTATAATAAATAAGCTCAAAGGATAGTTATTTGATATAGCATAGTGTATATTTTTCACTATTCGACTTTTCTTCAGCTTTTTGTTATGATATAATCAATAAATGTGTTTGTTGATTACGTAGAGTGACGAGCACATCATAATGGCGCCACTTTTAGTATCTGGATGGAAAATAATTTAAGTGTAATATGATTTTACTAGAAAAGAGGGAAGAATATGGAAAATGGATTTGTTTCTTTAAAGGTATGTGCTCATACCATAGAGAACTTAAATAAAATGGGCATTAAAAAGCCTATGCCAGTTCAAGAACAGGCTATTCCTGCTTTATTTGCAGGTCGTGACGTAATTGCCAGAGCACAGACTGGTACTGGCAAAACCTTGGCCTTTTTGGTGCCATTGGCAGAAAAGATTGATACAGCAAAGCCCTATGCTCAGGCTCTTGTTATTACTCCTACTCGCGAGCTGGCTCAGCAAATTTATGTAGAGCTGAAGAAGATTTTAGGCGATAGTGAAATTAAAGCACTGGCTGTTACCGGTGGCCGAGATTTTGAGGCACAAAAGAGCAAGCTGGATGGCAAATGCCACGTGCTGATTGGTACTCCAGGTCGTCTTTTAGACCATATTAAAAAAGGTAATACTGATTTAGGTGGCGTAAAATACCTCGTTTTGGACGAGGTTGACGAAATGCTGCAACAGGGCTTTATGGACGAGGCGCTGGACCTTATTGCTATGACTGCGCCCGAGCATCAAACAATGCTGTGCTCTGCTACACTTAATGAAGAG
>USBG01000193.1 GCA_900552855.1 uncultured Phascolarctobacterium sp.
GAATTAGCAAGAACTAATGAACTTCAATTTCAGACCTCTAAAATAGCTAGGCCTTTTAGTAAATATGCTTTGTGAGGTTAGGAAAAATGAATGCAGCGTTGAATAGTGATGGATTTTTAAATGAAGTATTAAATTTTTTCTTAAATAGCTCTGTATTAGGCTTTGAAAGATTACTTCCATATGCAGTAGAATTGTTGATTGCACTAGCCATTATTGATATAGCCACAACATGGACTTTGTATGATGGGCAATTTAAGCTTTCACAGTTATGTACTAAAATTGTTAAATATGGATTCTTTTTCTTTCTTTTGTATAATCTTCCATTCCTTACAGATATGATTTCAGAATCATTTAAAATGGCTGGACTGACTGCAGCTGGGTTAGATGTTGAAGCTGGTTTTATAACGCCTAGTGGTTTGTTGGAAAAAGGATTTCAAGCCTGTGGAAATACTTGGGAGTCTTATTCTGTTATGAATACACCTTTTGGAACAATCATTGTAACTATTATTGCAATGGCTCTTACTTTAGGAGCGTTCTTTTTTATGGCACTTCAATTATTGCTTACTCAGATTGAGCTATATATTTTTGCTGGATTAGCAGTAATATTAATTCCATTCGGAGCATTAGGATATACATCGTTTTTATTTCAAAGGGTTGTATCGGCCGTATTTTCTTTCAGCGTTAAATTAATGGTTATGTACTTTATTATTGGGTTAGTAAATGCCAATATTGGTGACGTTACTAATTTTTTGGCTACTGGACAAGATGGAAATGGAGCAGAACAAGCAGCTACTCTTTCTACAATGATAAAGCATTCTTTGTCCATGCTTACTTTAGGCTTTATTGTTTGGCGTGTTCCAGAGCTTGCAGCAAATGTAATGAGTGGCAATCCGACTTTTAGTGCTGGCACCGCTATCGGATCTATTGCAGGATTAGCTGTAGGTACTGCAGGAACTCTTGGTGCAACAGCTGGTGTTGGTAAATTGGCATTTTCAAATGTAAAGAGTGATTTAATGTCTAATGGTGGTAATTTAGGTACGGCTATTACTTCTGGACTAATTAAAACAGGCATTTCCACACTGGGATCATATGCTGTAAGAAGCAGAGTTGGTCATGCTCTTACTGAAGGATATAGCCAATATAATGATAATAAAGCTAATACTCCTCCTAAATGGTTCAGAAATTTTGAGGATACTTATTTTAATAATAAAGATACGAAATGAAAAGCTTAATTATATCGTTAATTTTAAGTTTAATATGTTGCTGTTGTTGTGTGGCTGCTCCTTTAATCCCTGGTGGGGTGATTACTTCTCCTTTCGGAGAAGCTAATCATTTTGGGCATACACATGCTGGTATTGATATAGGTTTAGGATCTGGAACTCCTATTTTAGCTCCAGCGAATGGCTTTGTATCACATGGTGCCGGTGGTGGCTATATTTATTGGACTCAAATAGATTGTGATAATGGTCTTACCTATTTTGTTGGTGATTGTAGGCAAGATACATTAAATTATCCTACTGGATATGTTGCTGAAGGTACCATTATTGGTATAAGTGGTGGTGATCCATATGAAGGACCATTAGGACTTTCTACTGGTCCTCATGTACATATAGAGGTTTTTAATCAAACTGGTTATGCAATCGGTATGCAGGTTGATCCATATCCGTATTTACAAGGCATAGGTGTAGATTTATCTGGTAGTAACATTCCTTCTGGTGATGGTCAAGGAAGTGGACCTATAGGCGGTATTTATGGTAGTGATAATGTGGAATTACCTTGGGGGATTGAAACCATGCATGAATTTGGTGAAAATCTGAATAGTGACATGGAGTTTTATAGCAATGCTGCTATTAGAGCTTTTGGTAGCTTATATCAGTATGCTATTAGTATTATGGTTGCTATTGCCGTAATTGACTTAACATTACCAATGATATTATCTGGTATGGCTTTTAGTTGGGTTACTATTGCTACAAAGGTATTAAAATATGGATTTTTCTTCTTTATTATTTATAATTGGGATTCCTTGATTAATGATTTCTTTTTATCTATGGTTAGCTCGATATCTGGAACATTTATAAATGATCCGTCTATAATTACTGAAAATCTTACTCAGCCACAGATTATTATTCAAAAAATAGTGTATTTAATGACACCTGCATTAGCAAAAATTGCAAGCTATAAGTCTGTTGATTTTATGCTTAATTTACCATTCATTTTGCCTATCTTTATAACGACTTGGATTACAATTATTTTATTCTTTTTCTTAGCCTTAAAGATAGTATTGATTTATATTGAGTTTTATTTATCGGCTGTTTTTAATATAATTT
>USBG01000194.1 GCA_900552855.1 uncultured Phascolarctobacterium sp.
AGAATTAAGGGCCTTGCCAAGCTCGGCAATTTCATCTTCACCCATAACCTCTATGCGCTTAGAATAGTCACCAGAAGCCATAGCCTTAGCTACGTCCTTCATCTTTTCCACAGGCATTATAATTATGCGTGAAAGTCTGCGTACTAAGAAGAGACTAAAAATAATAGCTATGATACCTACTATAATAACATAAATGTAAACATTTCGCAAAAATCTTTCAAAACCACTTAGTGGCTCTGTCATTAAGATTGCGCCCTTCTTACCTGTTACTGGATCAAGATAGGGAACGCCGACCAAAATAACATGCTCCTTATAATAGGGGTGAAATATTTGTGATTGGAAGGACTTTCCGGTATAGATATCATTTAAGATAACCTTAACCTTATCAGCCATATCACTTTGCTTCATTGCATGCTCTAATTGATCAGTACCATCTGCTACCTTCAAATTTTTATTCAGTTCATTATCTTTAAAAAAGTCTAGTATAGACTTATCGTTATTATTTTCGCTGTTTGTATTTTGATCCAATACGTAGGATGCTGCCATAAGTCCATAATGATCATCAAAAAGCCATATACGTGCTCCAACCAGCCTATCAACCGCCAATATATAACGACTTAAGGTACTATGGTCATCCATACGCACAAAATACTCTATGGTTTCTGACATTTCATGTCCCTTTTGAGCTAACTCCTGTTCTTTGATTTTAAAGAAGTAGTCAGCAATCAAATAGGAAATACCAGCAGTAATACCAACAACGATAATAACGATAACCGTCATATAGCTATACATTAAGCGAGTACTAAGTGATTTTTTCATCATTTTTTATTGTATGTTCTATATCTGGACTTAACTGTTTATAAATTTTTCAATACCTGTTAATCCTTAATTTCAAATTTATAGCCTACGCCCCAAATGGTAGCAATATCCCATTTGGAATCAGCTGGAATATTAAGCTTTTGTCTGATACGTTTGATATGGGTATCAACAGTTCTGGTATCGCCATAGTAGGAATAGCCCCAAATAGATTCCAGTAATTGGTTTCTAGTAAAGGCTTTACCAGGATTAGACGCCAGACACCACAACAGCTCCATTTCCTTTGTAGTAAAGGTCATCTTATTACCAAAAGCAACTACCTGATACTGATCCATATCAATAGTTAAGCCCTCATAAGAAAGACGTTGTACCTCACCCTTCTTTTCAGTAGAGCCTGCACGACGGAGAACAGCCTTTACCCTTGCTACAACCTCACGAGAATTAAAGGGCTTTGTAATATAATCATCCGCACCAATCTCTAAGCCAGCAATACGGTCGTCATCATCATCCTTTGCAGTTACCATGATAATAGGAACATTAGAAATCTTACGAACTTGCTTGCATACCTCAATGCCATCCAAAACAGGCATCATAATATCAAGAAGTAATATATCTGGCTCCTCAGATTGAACCTTCAAAATGGCTGCTGCACCATCTTCAGCCTCAATAACCTGAAAATCTTCCTTTTCAAAATAAATACGCAGAATCTCACGAATCTGAGCTTCATCATCAGCAATTAAAATTTTTTGTTTACTCATTATCCTCACTCCTGACATTTATACTAAGATCTTTGTCTCAATTATAGCACGAAAATAAGGAGAATTTCCTTTTCGTTCACAAAAGTTTTACTTGTTCAAAAACTTTTCGTATTTTCCTTGCGTAGTCATAAAATAATATTTAATTTTTTGTAGACTAATAGCTTCAATCCACTTGCACAACAATATAAAAATTATACTTAAGTTAATACAATCTCTGTTTTTATAAGCTATTTAACTATATATAATGACAGAGTCTTTAAAGTTGTGATTCAACCTTTATTGCTTACCGTGATAAAGATTTCTTTGCAGCATTCTATTGTATTCCCAGGTATTTTGTCCATCGTTAGTATCAAATTGATTCATAATGGCATTAACCTCGTCAGCATAATGCACAATAAAGGCCTCCCTAGTAACGCAGGCAATAGGAGAACCCTTCTCATTGTCACCATGATGTGACAAAAGAATATGCTGAAGCTGTTCAAGCTTTTGAGCAGGAATTTTCAGCCGAGCAGCAATATCCTGTACCAACATAGAAGACATAGCAATATGCCCCATTAAACGACCTTCATCAGTATAGGGAAAACCAAGCTGAGGAGAAATTTCACGTAGCTTACCAATATCGTGAAGTAGTGCGCCTGCAATAATCAAATCCTTA
>USBG01000195.1 GCA_900552855.1 uncultured Phascolarctobacterium sp.
ATCCACATGCCTCGCATAATTAAGAAATGTGTCCAGGATTCTGGGTACATATCAAAGACGGTTGACTATTTATATTATCATTATTTTTTCTTGCCTAAATAAGCAGCCTTAACCTCAGGATTTTCCAAAAGCTCTGCGCCACTACCAGTCAGGGTAATCTTACCGGTTTCCAATACATAAGCAATATCAGCTACCTTCAGTGCCATATTAGCATTTTGCTCAATAAGCAGAATGGTCATTCCCCTACGGTTAATGTCCTGAATGATATAGAAGATATCCTTAATCACTAAAGGAGCCAATCCTAAAGAGGGTTCGTCCATCATAATAACCTTAGGTCTGCACATCAGCGCACGTCCAAGAGCCAGCATTTGCTGCTCACCACCGGACAAGGTTCCAGCCAGCTGCCAGCTACGCTCCTCCAGACGAGGAAACATTTCGTAAATCCACTTAATGTCTTTTTCTATTTCTGCAGTATCATTACGAAGATAAGCACCAATCTTTAAGTTCTCCAAAACAGTCAGATTAGGAAATACACGACGTCCCTCTGGAACCAGCGTAATACCACTGGTTACAATTTTTTGAGAATTTAAGCCTGTAATATCTTGGTCATTATAAGTGATAGTACCCTTAGTTGGCTTTTCTAAACCCATGATAGTACGCAGCAGGGTACTTTTACCAGCACCATTGGCACCAATCAGAGTAACAATTTTTCCATCAGGCACCTCTAAGGAAATACCCTTGAGGGCTTCAATGCCGCCGTAGGCAACGTGTAAGTCATCAACCTTAAGCATTAGTCATCCACCCCCAGGTAAGCCTCAATAACACGACTATTATTCTGGATTTCCTCAGGAGTACCCTGAGCAATTTCCATACCAAAGTCTAATACATAAATCTTATCAGAAATTTCCATAACAAGGTCCATATGATGTTCAATCATAAAGATGGTCAGGTCATATTCATCACGAATCTTACGAATAAATTCAGTCAGTTCATCAGTTTCATGAGGATTCATGCCAGCAGCAGGCTCGTCCAAAAGCAACACTCTAGGATTAGTAGCCAGTGCACGCACAATCTCCAAATGACGCTGTTGACCGTAAGGAAGGCTTGATGCCTTTTCATCCTTAAGCTCCCATAAATCAACAGAACGCAGCAGTTTTTCTACATCTGCCTCCATAGCACGCACCTCTTTGTTGTACCAAGGCAAATGCAGCGCCGCAGACATAAAATCAGACTTCATATGTAGATGCTTAGCAATAAGAACATTTTCATATACTGATAAATCCTTAAAAAGACGAATGTTTTGGAAAGTACGAGCAATGCCAAGCTTAGCAATTTCGCTAGGACGCATACCGGTAATTTTCTTTTGCTCGCCATTAGGAAGGGTATAGATTACGTCACCCTCAGTGGGAGTATATACACCGGTAATCATATTAAAAGCTGTTGTTTTGCCAGCACCGTTAGGACCAATCAAGGCAACAATCTTGTGCTCCGGAATCTCTAGATTTAAATAACAAACTGCAGTTACGCCACCAAAGCGCATAGTCATTCTATCAGTTTTCAGAATGGTGCTCATAGTTTAGCTCCTTTCTGTTTAAAACGTTTTAAAGGGTTCTTCAGGAAATCAATCAGCTTTTGCCAGGTAAATTCTTCAGTACCCATAATACCCTTACGCCAGAACAGTACGCAGGCCATCAGCAGGACGGAGAACATAACCATTCTAAAGCCAGGACGGAACAGAGGAATTGCAGTGCCAAACAGCTCCAACGGCTCATCAAAGATACGCAGATATTCAAGTCCTGCAGTTACGATAATGGAGCCAAGCATACTGCCGGTGATGCTGCCCATACCGCCTAAGACAATAATCAGTAGGAAGTTATAGGTTAAGGTAAAGAGGAAGTTTTTCGGGTCTACAGTACCAAGCAGTGTTGCATACAAGCCACCACCAATACCTGCAAAGAAGGCACTAATCATAAACGCCAGGCTTTTATGTTTGAACAGGTTGATACCCATAGCCTCTGCCGCAATTTCGTCCTCGCGGATTGCTTTAAAGGCACGACCATAGGAGGAGTTAATCAAGCAGGTTACAAAGATAAATACAACTGCAGTGATTACATAAATCAAGCGTACATCATTAATAGTAGGAATATCCTTTATACCCAAGGCACCATTGGTGATGCTTTGTGCATTAGTAATGATAATACGGATAATC
>USBG01000196.1 GCA_900552855.1 uncultured Phascolarctobacterium sp.
ACCTGCTAAGAAAATTTTGATTTTTTGCCACAAAATTTACACTATACCTACTTATTTAGCTTAAATTTAGTACTGCATCTGTAGGTAAGCAGAACAAGGCACGCAGAGTATCTTCCACGTGCCTCATTTATTTATAACTCACTTAAAGCCTCAAAACGATACCTTTGCTTGATTTCAGGATATTTTTCATGATCCACTTCACTCATGAACATATCATAGGGACGAGCCCAGATATTAAATGGTGAATACAGACTTTGATAAATCACCAGATTCTCGCCCGTTTCAGTGTGCTCCGCAAAGGCAATAATCTTATACAGATAATCAGTAGAGCTGGCTGCAACTGTTTCACGCTTAAAATGGCGCACTACATCGCCAACACGCAGCTTGCGTGCATCCTTAACAGTATTATTGCCAAAAACCTCGCTAAATACCTCTACTAAGGTTTTATTATTGACGCTTACAGAATTATGGTCCTGCTTAATAGCAAAAACAACCTTCTTAAAAGCATTTTTATATTCAGGCTCTGCCAAAATTTCCTTAAACAGCTTAGCAATGTGCACAGGCGGATTTTGATAAGCACCACAACCAAAGGCACCCAAAACAAGTACCTGTACATCATTATCAAGAGCAATATTAAAGATGGTACGGATTTTATTCTTAGCCGTAGGAACAAGCTCGTCAATCAGGCGCAGACTGCCATCGGACAGATATACTGTTTCCGGACGGTTAAGCGCCGCCACCGCAATACAGTTACCCTGCCATGGCTTTTCTAAGAATGGATAGCCATCCTCCTCAAAGCCACGGAAAACAGTTATATTAGGACTATAGCAGCCACCAAAATCTCTATCCATAGGATAGCTGCATTCTGCATTACGCTCAACATCATATTGAGCTGCATAATCAACAAACTGATACAGGGATTTGTAGTAATCAGAGCAACGGAATAAATATTCCTCCTGTGCTCCAGCGCCGCTGATAACGCCACCACCTGGGCTGGTACGGCTGGCCCATATTCAGCACTGCAACCTTGCCAATACCTGCATCCACAAGCTCCTTAGCCACAGCAAGGCAATCGCCATTTACAACCTCAGCCTGTACATCAGCATAAGCCATTTTTACCTGTGGCTTAAGCTCATCACAATACATCCTCGTACCAGACGTAACATCAGAAGCGGATTCAAGCCCAATACGCTTATCTCCCAGCATATAATAGCCAGTCATAGAAGCCTCAATCGTGGTTGCAAAAACCTTTCTTCTCAGCTCTCTAAAATAAGCAAATCTTTTGTTGCGCTCCTGCACCCATGCATGAGCATCCCAAGCATCACATAAACGCATAGCCTCCGCCTCCTTTGCCGTCCCTTGCGAACGGAAATAATTAAGCCTTGTTTATATATTTCAACAAAAAAATTCATTTTCCTGCCTTAATTAGCAATTTGAGTTACAGAGCGACAAAATTTTTCAGACAAATAAATTTACAACCTTTTACCTCACAAATATAAAATGGACCTTTCCCGTTATTCTAAACATAAGCTAAGCCTTGTACTATTTTCCTAAATCCTTTAGAAACAAAAAAGCATAAACAGAAGTAAAAGCGCTTCTATTTATGCTTTAAAACTAGCTTTATTATTTTTCCAACGGGTCTGGACCATACTTATTAGGTCCAACTGTTCCTTTAGATAAAATCATATACAATTCCAAAATAATATTAAAAATAGGCATAATGGAAAACAAAAGCCAAATACCATTTCTATTCAAATCATGCAAGCGACGAACATTAAAAGGGAAAAACAAAATAGCATAGGCTGTACTAATCATAGCGGGAACAGAGCCGCTATTTTGCCCAGGTATATTTAAAACAAAGACAATTATGGTCAACATAATAAAGCCAATTATAGAATACTTCCAATATTGTTCGCGGCTTAAACGTCCATCGCAATTAAAGCTTTTTAAATCAGTAAAAAATTCCTTAAGGTCTTGCATTTTTTCTCCTCTCATTTTCCCTATAGCTTTATCTACAGGAATAACAAACTCACTTATGCACCATAATAACATATCAATAAGCTTAAGTAAATAAAACAATACATAAGACAGTCGTGCAAAAATATATCATCATAAATAAAAAAGCATAAATAAAGGCTATTACACCTCTATTTATGCTTAATGCCAGAACTACTTATCTTGCCTCTT
>USBG01000197.1 GCA_900552855.1 uncultured Phascolarctobacterium sp.
CATTCGCTTTTTTCTAGGTTATTGTTCAGTTTTCAAGGTTCGTTGTCGCCATGTCCTGACGACTTGTTTATAATACCACTTCATTCACAATGTGTCAACACCAATTTTGTAATATTTCTTACATTTTTTCGCTAAACACACGGAGCGGTTGGCAAACAGACGCCTATGATTCAAAGCTTTACAGCTTCCAAAAAAATTATCAAAAAAGTCAATTTTTTTGATAATTTTCCACAAAAACGGACATATTTTGACTCTTTTCTTGAAATTTATCTGTCCTTTTTTCAACAACTTTTCTATTTTTCTGTATTTTATCAATAGTTTTTCTTTAGTACATTTGCTTATTTTCTAAAGACATGAATATTATTTGCATCATTTATACTATCCTAGCAATCCAAAGACATCCTAAATTACTTCTCAATGAATATCTAATTTTTTATATAGGTTATCGAATGTGATAAAGACTAATTAGTCTCACTTTATAATAAAAAGAGGAAGCCTTCTTTTAGAGAAAGCTTCCTCTTGAAATTGAACTATATTAAGCTATTTACTGAAATTACATATCACGGCTAGCGATAATATCAACGCCAAGACCAAGAATGTCCTTTACAACTACATCACCGGTTTTTACAGGTGCTTGAACCTTTACGCTGCGCAGGAATGCAGCACAATCAAGGATGCGTTCCTTGGGCAGAACATCTGCAGATACAACAGGCAGCAAAGGCAACAGACCGCCTTCAACAGCAACAGTAGAGGTCAGCATTCTTTTAGGAGCAGTAACCTCATCATTAGCATATTTAGGACCACGAGGGCAGGTATTGCCAGTAACATTAGTTACCTTGCCATCCTCAATGGTTACAGTCATTTCACAGCCCATGGGGCACATAATGCAGTTCATAACTCTTGTTTCAACAGCCATTTTATACCCTCCTTACAGAACCAGACCTACGGTGATTTCTTCACCAATCAGGTCAAATTTAGCAGCAGGAATTTCTACTGCAATCATTTCACTGGGCTTAGCAACGGGCAGAGGTCTGCTCAGCAGAACATTGTCGCCGCTCTTAACTTCCAAACGAACCTTGCGATGAGGAGCTGCAACACGCATGAACAGCTTAACCTTCTCATCAGCAGGAACTTCTTTAGGCATGGAAAGAACTTGCGGAACGCAGGTACGAACGCCGTTGATAGCGCTAACCTTGACGCTGCGGTTATCAGCGGACAGCTTACCCTGAGCTTTAAGTGCAGCGTATTTACCTGCAATTTCAGCCTCTTCAGATACAAAGTCAACCAAATCATGTACGTGTACAACGTTACCAGCAGCAAAGAAGCCATCCAGACTGGTTTCACGGTGTTGGTCAACAACGGGACCGTTAGTCAGCGGATTCATGGTCAAGTTCAGACCGTTGGACAGCTCGTTTTCAGGAATCAGACCAACGGACAGCAATACGGTATCGCATTCGATATCAAATTCAGTGCCTGGAATCGGAGTCATTTTCTCGTCAACCTTAGCAACAGTAATACCAGTTACACGTTCCTCACCATGGATTTTAACAATAGTGTGGGAAAGGTGCAGAGGAATATCATAGTCGTTCAAGCATTGAACGATATTACGGGTCAGACCGTTGGAGAAGGGACAGATTTCCAGTACAGCTTGTACCTTGCAGCCTTCTAAGCTCATACGGCGAGCCATAATCAGACCGATGTCACCGCTACCCAGAATAACGATTTTGTGGCCAGGCAAATAGCCTTCCATGTTAACCATACGTTGAGCAGCACCAGCAGTAAATACGCCTGCAGGACGCTCACCAGGAATGCGGATAGCACCACGGGTACGCTCACGGCAGCCCATGGTCAGGATTACAGTTTTACCTTCTAAAGTCATCAGACCTTTTTCAGGGCTAACTGCAATAACAGTTTTATTATCTTTAACATCAAGAACCATGGTATCAACCAGGGTTTCGATTTCCGGTTTATCTTTAATCAGCTCAATGCAGCGATGTGCATAGCCAGGGCCAGTCAGCTCTTCTTTAAAGTGATGCAGACCAAAGCCATTATGGATACATTGTTGCAGAATGCCGCCTAATTCACGATCACGCTCAATAACAATGATTTTTTTTGCGCCGTTTTCCCATGCGCTATATGCAGCAGAAAGACCAGCAGG
>USBG01000198.1 GCA_900552855.1 uncultured Phascolarctobacterium sp.
ATACCCTTCAACCCTTTTATAGATTGGTCTGTTTTGGCGCGTTTAAATAAATCTGTAACAATATGACCATTTTCATAACGCATATCATCTCCAATAATTACGCCTACATAATCAAATTCCAATCCCTGAGTGGTATGAATGCAACCTGCTTCGTTTACAGATGTTTCACTAGTAGCATAAGCTTGACCACCAAATAGATTCCAGCTAATAGTAAAATCTCCTATAACAATATCGTGATAATTTGGATCTTTACGACTTTTTGTAGGCCACTCCCAACAATATCCCGCCAAAATCCTTGCTCTATTGGCCTCTTTATTTCGTTTTAAAATAAGCTTACGCAATTGCTCTGGAGAATCACAAAGACGAACATCATAGCCCAAACCATCAATATTGTAGTTAGCAGTGCTTCTAATCTCCAAAAGGTCATCAATCCACGCCAAATAGCCATCGGAGCCGTTACATCTGAACTGAGATATAAGCTCCATCTCAGTAACCTCAGAGCCTTCCTTATGCGCCCATTCCTTAATTTCATCGACAGAGCCTATGTCACTTGTTGTTACTCTCTGATTTTCGTCAATAAAAAACACCGAACATTTTGCACTATGAATAATTTCCTTAATCTGGTTTTCACCCAAATTGCTATACATACCAGACTTCGCATTAAGTCTATGTGCTTCATCAACCAACAAAGTATCTGCAATATCTTTAGGAGCTGTTGTAAATGAACCAGAACCCTTAAACATATTGTCTACGCTACTCTTTTTTATTTGACCCTTCAGTTTTTCTGCATAGACTTCTCTAGGAGCGCTATTTTTAGAAACATAGGCAACAAACTGTCCTCTTTGAGTCAGCTCGGATAATAAACATATTGCTATTACACTTTTGCCAGTTCCTGGCCCACCCTTGCAAATAAGGGTACGCTTCTTCCCATCTCGTTGACACCGTTCGGAAAGGCTTATAACCTCTTCATAAGCAACTCGCTGTTCGTCAATCATTACAAATTCCTCATTGCCCTTCATCATAGAAGCAATAGCGTTTTGCAAGCTTTTAGACGGTTTCAGCTTGCCGTGGTCAATTTGGTATAATAATTCACTATTATCGCCTTTTCTAATAAATTTTTTAATAAAGCTACATAACTTCCCAGCCTGTCCAGAAGTAAAAGCAGGAGCATCATTGGTATACATCGCATACTGCTCGTCATCAATAGGATCAAGCTCCTGACGTTGATAATTATGCAAATAAGCGCACGGAGACAGTTTAACCTGTTCTTGCTGTACATACGTATTATAGTCGTTAATGAGTTGTGCATAGGACCACGCTTGATAAGAAGGATGCACAAGCAGACGCATACCATGACCTACAAAAGATTCTACAAGCGTATTGCTATTCTCTACTTTTTTCAGTTCACTCCATTGCTTAAGTTCGATAATTACCATACCAGGCTTGCCGCTTTCATCATAGCCTGTAATCATAAAATCCACTCGTTTAGCAGTTTGTGGAATATTATATTCAATGGCAACGCCTGCGTCCATAGGAATATCCTCATCACTCATCACTCTATACATGTACTGCATAGAATTACGCCATGAATTAAGCTCGCTTTCAGGAGTATGTCTACCCAAACGCTCTAAAACATTACGCTCTATCTCTAATGCAATTTGGTCATTATAAGTACTTCTAAGAAACTCACGCTTCGATCCACTATAAACAATCATCTATAATATACCTCTATTTCAATTCAGTGTATTTTTTCGCATTACCAAAAGACTTATCTACAGGATATTTTTTATTATTTGCATCCAGCTTTTGTTCAATAATTTCACCAACATCAAGACCATAGGCCTCTGCCATTAGCATGGAATAAATCATTACATCTGCCAACTCTTCTTTAACCTTGTCTTTCTTTTGAACAACAACCAAATCATCACCAGACCATTGAAAAACTTCAAGCAATTCCGCTGCCTCTAAAGATAAGGAAATCGCTAAATCTTTTGGATTATGAAACTGTTTCCAGTCTCTATCATCTCTAAACTGCAATATTTTTTCCTTTAACTCCTT
>USBG01000199.1 GCA_900552855.1 uncultured Phascolarctobacterium sp.
AAGCCAGCAATAGAGCCCATAGCAGATAAAAGTACAGCACCAAGTCCAATACCGCCTAGCCAATCAGGTAGATAAGTTATTAAATATAGTGGCAAAGCATCGATGGAATTTATTTCTGGATGATTAGCCTTCATGAACATGCCTATCATCACCGACGGCAAACCAACAGGAATAACTATAAGTGCCGCTGTTACGCAGCCCACTGCCGCAGTCCTGCTATCCTTAGCAGAAAATAGCGCCTGCACGTACGTTTGCGTAGAAATAACACCCACAATCATGGAGCCAAGGCTAAAAAGACCATCCTCTAAGCCTTTGCCGAAAAGACTAAACCATGGATAAGAAGTAAAATGAGCCGCAATACCGGCTACTCCTCCCATATCAACAAAGGCAAAAACTCCACCTACAAAAATACTAATGAAGATAAAGCCTATCTTCAAAATTCCTGCCATGCCACTGCCTGACAAACCACCAAACAGCACCAATCCCATAACACAGGCTAAAATAATACCTCCTGCCAAAGGAAGATTAACGCCTAAAATTCCTGCAACCAAATGCAGCGCTGTTAAGGTACTGGCAACAATGCTAAAGAAAATTCCTGCTGAAGCGGAAAGACTAGCCAACCATCCTGCAGGCTTTCCATAATTAACTACCAAAAACTCTGAAATAGTGGTCAAGCCACTTTTCCTTAATGGCACAGCATAAAAAAATGCCATAATAAGCAGTGCCAAGCCACTTCCCAAAGTAAACCACCAAGCCGTCAGCCCCAGCTTAAAGCCTAGCTGAGCAGTACCAACGGTAGCAGCACCACCAATAATCGTACCAATAATAGTACCAGCTACCAGACCAATCCCTGCACTACGGCCACCTATATTATAATCATCAGCTGATTTAATTCTCCGTGCTGCCAAAATTCCAGGTAACAAGGTTATCACCAACGTCAAAACAAGGGCTGCAATCTGAGTTGTACTCAAATGCATATGGCATCCCTCCTTATATTTATAATTTCTTTATCTGAGTAATATATAAAAGCTCATAGACAGCTACATATTTAGCAGTATTACGTGTTTAAATCGTAAAAACAAAACTGTATCTAAAATGCATATCAGCCTTATCTTTACAAGCAAAATAGTAATAACAAAGTTCAAAAATCATTTAATGCGATAGCCATAAGCAACGCAAAAAATCATCGACTCATCATTATAGTATAGCACGTTACAAGGTTTCTTTAAAATAGCAAGAGAGATTTTTTCGTTAAATCTTCAACACTAAACTGAATTGATTTCCTAAATAAAACGAGCAGGATATTTACCTGCGATTAGCCAATATTTAAGGAATTAAAAAGTTGAAATGAATGACGCTTTTTTGTATAATATGGTGTATACTTATTTAGTTATTGTGTACAAGAAAAACTAAGCTAGTAGTCAGCTGTGGCTGATATTTTGTTAATTTTTGGAGGGAGAATATGAGTCGTTTAAGAATTGAAACACCGGACCAGGCTCAACTGACCGTTGAACGCTTATACAAGGACCTGGAACGTCATATTATTGCCAGCCCGCCCGGTCTCTGCCCTGTAGACCTGCAGCTGTCCTTTTTGAAGGTATGCCATGCCCAAACCTGTGGTAAGTGTGTGCCCTGCCGTGTTGGCTTAGCTCAGCTGCAAAAGCTTATGGAGGACGTACTTGATGGTCGTGCAACCATGAAGACATTGGACATGATTGAATCCACTGCTCGTAACATCGCCAATAGTGCTGACTGTGCCATTGGTACTGAGGCTGCTAAAATGGTTTTAGCAGGTGTTGAGGGCTGCTATGAGGATTATATGAATCATATTAAAAAGGGAAAATGCTCTGTTCATCAGCAGCACTCCATTCCCTGCGTGGCTTTGTGCCCGGCTCAGGTAGATATTCCTGGCTATATTTCTCTTGTTGGTGCAGGCCGTTATGCTGATGCTGTAAAGCTTATCCGCAAGGATAATCCCTTCCCCACCGCCTGCGGTCTTATTTGTG